>JBAYXY010000019.1:0-9462 GCA_041673285.1 Minisyncoccota bacterium | reverse complement strand
TGAAAATACTATCAGCTAAAATATTAGTTTTACCTGTTTCGCTTTTAAGAACGCCCTCTCCAAAAACAAACTCTCCATTGCTTTCTTCAGCTAAAATGTAAACTTTTTCTCCTAGTGTAATGGGGATGTCTTCTTGAGCAAAAGAGCAAGGTTTTAAATTGAATTCCCCTATTTGAACTAAGGCTAAGTCTTTTTTAGGGTCTCTTTTTTTAACTTCATAAACTTTGCTTTTTCCTTTTAGCTTAAAGTCATAGTCATTATTTTTTAAAATGTTTGAATTTAAGGTTAGTACAAGCCCATCTGAGGTTAAAATGAGTGCTGAACCTTCTTCTTTTGTGTTTAAATCAGTTACATGCAAAACAGAGTTTTGAATGTCTTTTAAAAAGGACTTGATAAAATCTGTTTCAGACAAAATAGTGGTTTCTTTTTTTTGAATGACTTCAATTTTAGGAATACTGTTTATGGAAAAGTAAATCCAAGCTGATTGCAAGCCTAAAATGAGAATAAGGATGAAAAGGTTTTTATTCTTCATGATTTAACTTTAACAAGTTTTTTCTTAGCAAACTCTTTAATAATAATCTCGTTGTCTTTTTCTTCAATGGCAACTTTGTCACCTTCTTTAATTTCTCCCACAACAATTTTTAAAGCAAGTGGGTTTAGGATTTGTTGCTGAATCACTCTTTTGAGTGGTCTTGCTCCTAATGACATATCATATCCTTTTTCTGCTAAAACATCTTTTGCTTTTTTAGAAACACTAATTCTAATGTTTTTCTTTTCCAGTCTTTTTTCAACTTTGCTTAATTCTAAATCAACAATCTTTTTAATTTCAGCTTTGCTTAAGTAGTCAAAGATAACAATTTCATCAACTCTATTTAAAAATTCTGGTCTAAATTGCTCTTTTAAGGCTGTCATGACTTTGTTTCTTAAGTCTTTTTTAGATCGGATTTCTTTTTCTTTACTAAATCCTAATGGGGACTCATTCATAATAATGTCTGAACCAACATTAGAGGTCATAATGAGAATAACATTTTTAAAGGAAACCTTTCTTCCTTTTGAATCGGTTAATCTTCCATCTTCTAAAACTTGAAGCAAGATATTAAAGATTTCAGGATGAGCTTTTTCAATTTCATCTAAAAGGACAACGGCATAAGGTTTTCTTCTGACTTTTTCTGTTAATTGTCCTGCTTCGTCATAGCCTACATAGCCTGGAGGGGACCCGATCATTTTAGAAACATCATGTCTTTCCATATACTCTGACATATCAACTTGAATTAAAGCATTTTCATCATTGAATAAAAAGTCTGCGAGCGCTCTTGCTGTTTCTGTTTTACCAACTCCTGTTGGCCCTAAAAAGATAAAGGAACCTAATGGTTTTGATTCATCAGAAATGCCTGCGCGAGATCTTCGAATGGCATTGGAAACAGCTTCAATGGCTTGTTTTTGGGAAATTACTCTTTTAGACAAAATGTTTTCCATTTTTTCTAATTTAAAGGCTTCTTTTTCTAAAAGTCTTGTAACAGGTATTCCTGTCCATCTTGCAACAACAGCGGCAATATCTTCTGGTCCAATTTCTTGTTTTAAAATGGGATTACTTTCTTGTAGTTTTCTTAATTTTGATTCTTTTTTATTTAATTTAACAAAAAGTTCTGGCAAGATTCCATATTTGATTTCAGCAACTTTTTGAAGATCACTCTCTTTTAAGTGTTTTTCTAGCTCTTGTTTTTTTTCTTCAATTTCAGATTTAAGGTTTTGCATGTCAAGCATGGTGTTTTTTTCATTTTTCCAACGCAAAGAATAGTTGTTTGCTTTTTCTGTTAATTCTGCTAATTGTCTGATAATGGTTTTTTCTCTTTTTGAATGCTCTTCCTCTTCTTTTTTATTATTTGGGATTTCTTTTTTAAGGGCTTCTCTTTCAATTTCAAGCTTTTGAATTTCTTTTTTAAGGTCTTCTAATTCTTTTGGGTTGGACTCTATTTCAAGTCTAATGGCAGAGGCTGCTTCATCCATTAAATCAACAGCTTTGTCTGGTAAATAGCGGTCGGCAATGTATCTTGCTGATAATTCGGCTGCTGAAATTAAAGCAGAGTCTTTAATTCTAATTCCATGGTGAAATTCATACTTTTCTTTAATACCTCTTAAAATGGAAACGGTATCTTCCACTCCTGGCTCAACTACTAGGATAGGCTGGAATCTTCTTTCTAAGGCGGGGTCTTTTTCAATGTATTTTTGGTATTCTTTTAAAGTGGTTGCTCCGATGGCTCTAAGCTCTCCCCTTGCAAGTGCTGGCTTTAAAAGGTTTGAAGCATCCATAGCTCCCTCTGCGGAACCTGCTCCAATTAAAGTATGAAGCTCATCAATAAAAATTAAATACTTTCCTTCAGCTTTTTTAATCTCTCTTAAAAGGGCTTTTGTTCTGTCTTCAAATTCACCCCTGTATCTTGTTCCTGCAATCATAGAACCTAAGTCAAGTGCTAAAACTTCTTTGGCTTTAAGACTTTCAGGAACTTCTGCTTTAACGATTCTTTGTGCCAACCCTTCAACAATAGCGGTTTTACCAACTCCTGGCTCTCCGATTAAGACAGGATTGTTTTTTGTTCTTCTGGATAAGATTTGCATCAGTCTTCTGATTTCGTCTTCTCTTCCAACAACGGGGTCTAGTTTGCCTTGCTTTGCTTTGTCTGTTAAGTTGATTGAGTATTGTTCTAAAACATTTTGTTTTGATTCAGGGTCAGGCGATGTAATGGGTTCATCTCCTCTAAAGTCCAAAAGTGTTTCTTGTGCAGATTCGTAGCTTAAAGGAATAATCTCTTCTGACATGACATTTTTAGTGTATTTTACTCTTTCTAAAACAAACTTGACTCTGGTTTCAGTGTCTAGCATAGCTAAGAAAAGATGTTCTAAAGAAATGAAACTATCTCCCATTTGACTGGCTTCTTCTCTTGCGGATTCGAGTATTTTTTCTAAGTCTTTAGTTAAATAGAATTGTCCTAAGACTTCCTTTGTCCTTATTTTAGGTAATTGATTGATTGCAGTTTGAGTTCTTTTTTTAAGATCATTTATGTCAACAGATAGCTTTTTTAATGTATTTAAAATGATATTGTCTTGATCTATTAAAATTACATAAAGAAGATGAAGACCATCAACTTGTTGTTGGCCGACTTCTTTTGCTAGATTTTGTGATGCAATAATTACTCTTTGTGCTTTGTTTGTAAAATTTGCTCCTTGCATATTCTTTGTTTATTATATTCTAATTTTAGAGGAAAAGCAATAAAAAGAGGGGTTTCATTGCTTAAAACCCGTTCTGCTTCCGCGATGACTATCTTGTCGTGGTGGCATCCATTGACCTTCAAGCTCCGCAGTCCCCGCTCGACAAGAACAGGGTTTCCAGTCTCAATGGCACGCATGAGACGGGCAGTTACTTTCTTGCATTTACACACCAGGCTTTCCTCCATAGTCCTTTTTTAAACAAGAACCAATGATATAGTAGCACAAGGTTTTAATTTGTCAAAGGCTTTTCAAGCTCTTTTAACTTTAGGAGGGCTTGGTTTTCTGAAACTACTGAAGCTTCAACATCATCGCTTAAAAAGACGAGTTTGATAAAGACATTATCTAGGATATCTTTGCTTTCTTCAGTCTCTTCTAAGCTATAGAGTTTGAATCTGTTTTCATTTGATGGGTTAACCTTGCTTAAAAGCTCTTCTATTAATTCTTGAAAGCTTTTTTGTGGCAGAGGCTCTTCTTTTTTTTGCTCAGGAATAACAGCTTCTACTACTTCTAGCTCGGGCGGAGGAGAAACTTCTTTGATTGATTCTTTGATATCTTTTTCAATTTCAGAGATAATGCTTTCGTCTATATAGTTTTGTTTTAAAGGAGGAGAAACTTCTTTAATGTTTTCTTCTGAATAGCTTTGTTCTTTAATGGGAATAGGAGTTTCATTAATAGGAACTTCGATTTCTTTTTCTTCTTCGCTTGAAACACTAAAAGGGATTTCTTTTGTGATGTTTTCTTCTGAATAGCTTTGTTCTTTAATGGGAATAGGGGTTTCATTAATAGGAACTTCGATTTCTTTTTCTTCTTCGTTTGAAACACTAAAAGGGATTTCTTTTGTGAAAACACTTTCCTCAGCTTTTACTACATTTTTAACTGCATATTCTTTTTCTTCATTTGTTTCAAAGTCCTCAATGGGTTCTCTGTAATTTGGCATAATATTATTAATTTAAACCTTTTTTTCTTACCTCCTCAACTAAACGATCATGGAATGCGTCTAGGATATAGGGGCTGTTAAAGGATTGTGCTATTTTAATAGCATGTTCAGGACCTTTTAAAAAAGCAATAGTAACAAGATCATCAACTTTTTTTTCAACTTCTTCAATTTCCTTTTCTTCAACTTCTTCAATAATGCTCTCCTTGCTTTTGTTAAAAAGTAAAGAAAGCTCCTGCTCTAGCTTTTTAGTGTCAACAACTTCTTTGAATTCAGGACTTTCTTTTTCAGGAGTGACTTGAAGCGGAGTTTCAAAGTTTAAATTTTCTCTTTCAAATCTATTTTCCATGTTTTAATTCTTGCTTAAACTTATTGATTTCTTCATTAAAAATTTCATCTATATTTGGGAATTTTTCATAAAGGATAGTGGCAACTTCTTCATCTTTTCCTTTTTCTAAAAGCTCGTTTAAATCTTTGGCATCCTCTTCTTCTAGCTCATTCATGAGTCTTAGTAAGACTCTTTCTAAAACAATATCAGCTGTTTGTTCTAATATTTTTTCTTTTTCTTCTGTATCAATGTTTTCTAAACCTAATTCGTTAAAAAGTGTTTTTGTTAAGTCCATATGATTATAATTTTAAGGAGTCAAAGAATTCAGGAAGATTTTCCTTGATATACTCAATGACTTTTTCTTTTTCTTCTTTAATTAAAATGTTATTTAATGCTTGTTTTTGTTCATCATTTAACTGATTGAATCCCTCTTGGGGGAAAGGAGACTCTATTTCTAGTTTGTCTTTGAATAAGCTTAGTAAATCTTGATCTGTTTTTCTTTTTTCTGACCAAGCAATTCCTATGTTCGCTATTTTCTTTGTGACAGCAAAGGACAACATTGTACCAATAGGGCCACCGATTCCCATGGACAAAGTCGGACTTATTCCCAGTGCTTTTACGGAAAGCCCTGCTCCTACTCCAAAAAGTCCTCCGCCGAAAGCAGTCATAGAAGCAATAGGAATTATGAGACCTGCTCCAACTGCAATTCCAAAAATTAAAGCTTTTTTCAACTTTTCTTCGTCTTGAAACGATGCTTTAAGTTTTTCAAAAAGGGCTTGCTTTTGTTCGGAGAGTTTTTCTTTTTCTGTTTCGTTAGTTTGTTCGGCGTTGTTTAAGCGGACTTCTACCATCCTTTGCATCTCTTGCTCTAATCTTTGACTGATAAGATCTTCCTCTAGTCCCAGTTTTTTTCTTTTGCTTGAAAGATGGTCAAGAGCAAAATATTGAGTGTTCAATGGAAATTCTTGCATTTCAGCTAAAAAGCTTTCAAGCTCTGCTTCGTTTGTGATGGAAAGACTGTCAACATGCTCTTTGATTGTCTTTATCCGTTCTACATTTAGTTTTGCATATTCGGGGTCATTGAATAAAGAGAGGAGGTGATCTTCTCCGCGCTCTTCTCTTATTTCTCGCATTTGCTTTTCTATAACAAGGCATTGTTCTTTAAAAGGAATGTCTTCTTCTTGATTAACTTTTTCAAGGACATCCTTTAGTTCGTTTACAAACTCTTGCTTTTCTGTGTCTTCTTCTGGTGTTTTCTCAGTGCTTCCCTTTATTTCTACTAAGGGGCTGTCTTGTTTTGAGGTTTCAAAGTCACTTAAAGTTGTTTGAGGTTCTTTTTTCACAATATCTTCTGCTGGTTTCTGAGATTCTTGATTAAAAGTTTCTTCTGCCAATCCTTGCTCTTGGGATGTTTCTTTCTTTTTGCTTCTTTCAGAACCCTCTAACTCTTTATGCAACTTATTCCACTTTTCCTCTAATTTATTATATTCTTCGTCTCCATAATAAAAATTAATGCCTTCCTCTTCCATTACTTTTAATCTCTGGCTCATTAATTCTCCCACGGCAAGAAGTTCTTCCTCTTTGGTTAGCTTTCCAACTCCTAACTTACCTTTAAGCTCGTTGGCTTTTTCTACTAGCTTATAATAGTCATCATCTTCATCACGATAGTAGTCAAATTCCTGTTCTTCGTGTTCTTTTTCTCTTTCTTTAATTTGCTCTTCTATTTCAGCAAGTTTATATTTTTCTAAAATGTGTTCTTTATTGTTTTCTTGATTTTGTGGTTTTTCAAAGTTCATATTTTTTGTTTTTTAGAAGTTATTTTATACAATTTACCATATTAATTTGAAAAAGTAAATTAAAGTGATCTTAGTCTTTCCATAATTTTTTGATCAACAAGCTTTCTTTGTTTTCCGTGTTTTAGCAGGTAGTATTCTTTAATTTTTTGAGCAAGTTCAAAATTAGCAGTTTTGGGTTTGAATGTATTTCCATCAAAAGGTTTAGACATTTTGCCTGCAATCATAAGCTTGATGTAGAAGTGGAAGTTGTCTTGGTTTGTTAAGTCTTTTGCATTGAATGTTGGTTCAAATTGTCTTTGCAAGAATTCCCCATCTTCAACACCGACTCTAAAAGCAATCATGGTTCCAATATTTCCAAATACGGAATCTCTGATTAAATCAGGAAGCTGTCCGATAAATTGATGAGAAACTGTTAAGCACAATCTGTATTTTCTGGCTTCAGATAAAATAGTGGAAATGCCATCTGTGGCAAAGTTTTGAAATTCATCAATGTAAAGGTAAAAGTCTTGTCTTCTTTCTTCTTCAGTATCAATTCTTGAAAAGGCAGACATGGTTAATTTGCTGACAATGATTAAACCTAAAAGAGAGGAATTTAATTCTCCTAATTTACCCTTAGAAAGATTGATTAAAAAGATTTTCTTTGAATCCATAATCTCCCTAAAATTAAAAGTACTTTTTTCTTGTCCAATAATTGGTCTTACATAATCATTTGTAATAAATGTATTGAATTTGGAGGTGATGTAGGGGGCCATGTTTTGGAGGGCGGCATCTCCGCCTGCTTTTTCTGCCTCTTTTTCCCAAAAGTCTTTGACAATAATGTTTTTACATTTTGCTAAAAGTCTTTTTCTAAAATGCGCGTCAGATAAAACTTTAGGAACTTCAATCAATGTATAGACTTCGTTTGGGTCATCCATTAAAAGAAGTAAGGCGTTTTTAGCATATTGCTCAAACATTGGTCCTCCTGTTTGTTTTAAATCATAGAGCTTATCAAAAATGTTAATGAGTTCATTGACAATAAATGTTTTTTGTTCAGGATGATTAGAATCGTATTCAAGCATATTTAGACCAACACATCTTTCAGTGTCTCCTGGGTCAAACAAGACAACATCTTTTAACCTATTTTCTGGTATTTTGCCTAAGATGTTTTCAATTAAATCTCCATGAGGGTCAATCACAGCTAAACCGTCTCCATTTAAAATGTCTTGCTCAATTAAATTAGATAAAAAAGCGGATTTACCTGTTCCTGTTTGTCCAATGGTGTAAACATGTCTTCTTCTGTCATCTTTTCCAATGTTGATAAAGGTTTTGGAGCCTCTGAAAGAGTTATAGCCTAGAACAAGTCCTTGTTTGACAATGTCTACTGGTGCAGGGGCTGTTCTTGCTTTAAGTTCACTAACATAAGGGGTTTTTGAGAAAGGTGTTCCAAAGTGAAAAATGCTAGCAAGCTCTTCTGTGCTTAAAATCATTTTGTTTTCTTTAATAAAAGTTCTGAAACTAAAATTAAAAGCAAGTTTTTTGGCTCTGCCTCCTTTTGCATTCACTACTTTAAAGCTGTTTAAATCAGGAGATAAAAATTGATCAAAAACGCTGGCAATTTGTCTAAAACCATACTCTCCCCTTTCTTTTGTTTTAGAAGAGATAAAGATTCTAATGTTTGCTTCAAAGTTGTTTTTTGAAAGTTTGCTTTCCATTCCTTTTAAAACAACCTCGTTTACTTTTTCTAGTGTTTCCTCTTCTTTTTTGAATTTGAATAAAGCAAAAAGGTTTGTGTCTGAAAGTGCTTTATAGAAAGACTTGCCTTTGGAAACCTCGTTTAAGATTTGTCTTCCTCTTCCTTTCCAAGAATCAGAGCTATTCCTTATAATAACTTGGATACCGCCTTCTTCATCTTCTTTGATTTGTGTTAAAATGTGAGTTAGGTTAGATAAAGGGTCTGATTCCATTTGCATGTAAGTTTTAATAGGCAGATAAACAGGCTTTGTTTGTTTTAAGAAACCAGAATACACAAACTCATCTTCTGCAAAGATGTTGAAGTCAGGAACTTTTAAGATTTCGGCTTCTGGAATAATACTATAGATTTGCTTTTCAATGAAAGCGGAATAGGATTCAGGGGCAGCCACATAAAAGTTAATGCTTCCTTGAACTTTTAAAAGCTCAAAACAGATCCAAGGGTCTTCTTCAAAAAGGCCTTTCTTTTTAATGGCAGTTAAACTTGAATAAAAATGCTCCATAACAGAAATCCATTCTTTTTCATCTTTTCTTGTATCAAATTGAAGATCTTCCATGGACTTTTCTCTGATTTTAACAGAAAAGAGCTCCATTTTAAGAGCTTGCTTTATTTTAGACTTTTCTTTTGTTTTTTTGAAAAGAAAGTTTAATAAAAGAAAAAGGAAAAGAGCTAGAATTAGAAAAAGAAGAAGCAATGTATTTTCTTCTATTAAATTAACTGCTGTACTTATGATGGTTTCAAAATTCATTTATTCTTGTTTTTTGATATGATTGTTATTTCTGAATTAGGGATATAGTGAATGACTTCTTCTTGATCTTTAATGGTTGTTTTTCTTAAATCAAATGCAATCACCTTTCCTTTAATACCTTTAATCTCTATTTCATCTCCTACATTATACAGGTCTTCGAAGATAATAACAATACCTTGGAAAAAGTCTTTAATGAGAGCACCTGTTCCAAGGCTTAAAAAAAGACCTAAAATACCAGCACTTGCAATTAAGGCTGAAAACTCAATGCCAATTTCAGGTAAGATGAGGGTGACTGCTATTAGAGCTACAAGGATGTTTAAAACGTGGTTTAAAGTGGTTTTTAGTGTTTGAGCTTTTTTTGATTTTTTGTTTAATGTTTTTTGAATGAAAGCTTTTCCTACTTTGCAGAGGATATAGGAGAAGATGATGATAAGAGCAATAGTGATGATTTCTTCTTTAATTGTGTTATTTAAAAAATCAAGCATAGGTTTTCACTTATATACTATACTTTTTGGTTGGTTTTGTTTTAGAATGTGTTCAGTAACAGCCGATTTGGGTGATGGTGGCGTATGAATAATACCAATTTCCGCCACAATTATCAGTAGTACCACAAAAAAAATACCCCTTCCAAGACGCAAGACCAACACATTTTTTACACCT
>JBAYXY010000018.1:0-9831 GCA_041673285.1 Minisyncoccota bacterium | reverse complement strand
CCTGAAAGGATTCCAATGATAACAATGACGACGAGAAGTTCAATAAGGGTGAATGATTTAAGATTTTTCATATTTTTTTTATTTAAGTTTTTAATATTAATTCATATTATACCTAAGACTTAAAAATAATGCAAACTTAATTTGTCCATGCTGAACTGTTTGGTTTTCTGTATCTTGTGCTACGAGCTTGTCCGTTTTAAGGCGACCTAATATTTGCGGGCTTAATTTTAGGCTTCCTTGCCAAAATTCTTGAAATTGATCTATCTTAGCAATACTAGCAAGGATTTCTTGGTTTAGGGGGATGCGTTTGTTTAATCTGTTTTGAGTCATAAAGCGTCTATTGTTTAACTATGTCTAATAGTATACGATAATGTCCGATAAATCTAGGTTTCAATAATTTTAATATTTTGCATGATTCCTAGGGAGATAAAGTTGAAAATGAGACTTCCCCCACCATAGCTTACAAAAGGTAAGGGAAGACCGACGACTGGCAAGAGTCCTAAATTCATAAATGTGTTAATAAACATTTGGGAGAAAATGGAAACAGCCCAGCCTGCTAAAAAAAGTCTTGCGAAGTTTGACCTTGAATTAATACTTGTTTTAAGGATTCTATAAAAGATAAGGATGTAGAAAGCTCCAATCACGGCGATGCCTAAAAACCCTGTTTCCTCTGCAATGGAAGAGAAGATGAAGTCAGTTTTAGGGATTGGTAAAAATCCATATTGTGCTTGAGACCCATTTCCGATGCCTTTTCCTAAAAGACCTCCTGAGCCAATGGCTATTTGTGCTTGGTTTTTATTCCAATCACTTCCAAGTAAATCTTCTTCGCTTGAGACAAAACTCATTATTCTTTCTTTTTGGTAATCTTGCATTAAAAAAAAGAAACTGAATACAAAAAGAAGAAGAGAAGTTAAAATGAGAAAAAGGAAGTGTTTTTTTCTAACTCCTGAGACAAGAAGCATAAAAAACCAAATGGAAACAAAGATGATAATGGAGCCAAAATCTGGTTGAAGAAAGATTAAAGCACAAGGAAGAAGTGCGTAAAATCCTGAAAAAATGATGTTTTTGAAATTATAGATTTCAATGTGCCTTCTTGAGAGGAAAATAGCGAGAAGTAAGATTAAGGCTAGCTTTGTGGGCTCAATTGGCCCAAAGTTTAAGATACCGATTTGATACCAAGAAGAAATACCACGAATGCTTGGCATAAAAAGTACTCCTAAAAGAAGAATAATACAAACACCATAAAGAATAAGAACAAGGTTTGAGTTTTCTCTTAACTTCCTATAATCAAAAAAGGAAACAGCAAGCATAAGGATAAAGGAGCAGATTAAAAATCCTATTTGTTTGTAAAAGGAGGAAAAGTCTTGTGTAACTAAAGACGATGAATAAATTGAAATTAAACCAATAATTGATAGTCCAAAGATGCTTCCAAGAATAATCCAATCTAGTTTTTTAAGATGAGCGAATAAGTTCATAAAACTCTTCTTCGTTTAATATTTTAATGCCTAATTTTTTTGCTTTATTGTATTTAGAGCCTGGGTTTTCGCCTGAAACGAGAAAGTCTGTATTTTTTGAAACAGTGTCTGAAATATTACCTCCGAGGCTTCTGATACTTTCTTTTGCTTTGTCTCTTGTTGTTTTTAAAAGTGTTCCTGTTAATACAAATGTTAATCCTTTTAACTTGTCTTGTTTTTTTTCATAAATAAGAGTGACTCCATTTTTAAAAAGTTTTTCAATGAAGGCTAAGTTTTGCTTGTTTTTAAAGAAAGAATGAATGGATTCAGCAACGACTTCTCCGATATCATAAATGTTTTCGAGCTCCTCTTTTTTTGCTTTTTCAATATTTTCTATTGATTGAAACTTGTCTGCTAAAATGTTTGCTGTTTCTATTCCTACATTTTTAATTGACAAAGCAAGTAAGAAGCGAGGCAAAGTAATCTTTTTACTTTTTTGAATGGAGTTGATGATGTTTTCTGAAAGCTTTTCTTGAAACCCTTCAAGATCTAGCAAATCTCCTTTTTTTAGTGTGAATAAATCACTCGCAGATACTATTAACTTATTTTCTAAAAGTTTTTTAATAATATTTGGACCTAAGGAAACAATGTCAAAGGCAGGTTTGGAAACAAAATGCACGATTTCTTTATACTTTCTTTTAAAACAATCTTTGTCTAAACAATACCAAAGCGCATCTTTTTTAACAAGAGGACCCTTGCAAGCAGGACATTTTTTAGGAAAAACAATTTCTTTTTCATGTCCTTGTCTTAACTCTTTTAAGACTTTAATAATTTTAGGAATAACATCACCTGCTCTTCCTATAACGACGGTATCTTTAATTTTTAAGCCAAGTCTTTTGATCTCATCTTCATTATGAAGGGTTGCTCTTGAAATGGTAACACCCTCTACATTCACTGGCTTTAGAATAGAAACTGGTGTAACAACTCCTGTTCTTCCTATTTGAAACTCTACATCTTCAAGAATAGTCACGGCTTGTTTTTGAGGAAACTTAAAAGCAATGGCTGATCTTGGTGCTTTTCCAACAATGCCTAATTTTTGTGCAATCTTGTTATCATTTATGGAAACAACAATTCCATCTACTTCATAGGGCAAGCTCTCTCTTTTTTTAATAAAATCTTTGTAGTAATCCATAACCTCATCAATGGTTTTGCACACTTTGTTGTATTTATTGTTTGTTTTAAAACCAAGTTCAGCTAGTATTTGATGCTCTTCATTATGTGTTCTTTGACCTAAGTTGGAAACTAAGGAATAAAAATCTGCAGAAAGTTTTCTTTTTCTTGTGATTTCAGGATTTAATTGTCTAATGGAACCAGCTGCTAGGTTTCTTGGGTTGGCATAAGGTTGTTTTCCTTTTTCAAGTCTTATTTTGTTAATTCTTTCAAATTCTTTTTTTGTTAAAACGGCTTCCCCTCTTACAATAATTTCATTTAAGGCTGTTTTTTTTCTTAATTTTAAAGGAATGGATTCAATTGTTTTCAAGTTTTGAGTGACATTTTCTCCGATGTAGCCATCTCCTCTTGTGGCACCTGTTTCTAAGACTCCATTTTTATAAATAAGTTCGATGGCAAGTCCATCTAATTTAGGTTCAACATAAAAATCAATGTTTTGGGCTTCCTCCTTTGTTAAAAGCTTTAAATTTCGATTGAGCCAATCTTCAAGGTCTTCTTTTGAGAAAGCATCATTAAAAGAGGTCATTCTTGTGGGATGGGTAAGCTTTTCAAACTTTTTTAAAGGTTTTCCTCCGATTCTTTGGGTAGGAGAATCTGGTGTAATTAAGTCAGGATATGTTTGTTCAAGATTAAAAAGCTCTTTTTTCAAAGAGTCTAATGCTTCGTCTGATATTTTAGAAATATCTTTTACATGGTACAAATAGCGATAATGATTAATCGCAGATTTTAATTTTGCAATTCTTTTTTTTGCCTCTTCTTTTTCCATAATTAATATTCTGCTTCAATTCTTCTTTGAGATCCATTGTATAAGCCTGTTGATTTTAATTCACTTGCATTCCATGTTGCATTACATTCAACTGTCCCATATCCTTGAAAATCAGTTGAACAACCATTTATAGTTCCGCTATTGCTTTCTTCTTTCCTAACTTTATAAAGAATTTGTTCTACGCCTGAATCTGCAACATGAAATGCTCTGACAGAATCACCTAATCCTTTTACTAAACTGGCTCCTGAAACAATGATACCAATAACTCCAATAGCAATGGCTATTAAAATCCCGATCATAATTACTGTTAAGTAGAGGGAACCTTTTTGTTTTTCTTTGTTTTTCATATGATTAATATAAGTCTAGTCTTCTTTGTGAAACTGTTGTTTGAAGGTGGAAAGATGGCTGGTCTTTAATGACTGCGTTTTTTACCTTCATGGCAATAGTGATTCTTGGTTGCAAGTCGTCTAATCCATCTCCTAATACTTTAAAGCTTAGTAAATCAAAAGCAAGAGTATCTCCTGTAATGTCAACACCATTATCTTTAAAGCCATTTGTCTCATCATCAGAGATGTATTCTTTTATTTTCTCGTCTTCAAGTGCATATTTTTTACATCTAATTTCATTTTCCTCCTGATCATAATGTAGAAATGTAATAGAGTTATTGGTTGTTGCATTAAAATTATTTCCTTCTTTGCCTACACAATTACCTGTTGCATCTTTTTTTGCCATTCTGATTTCTTTTCCCATTTTGTCTAATGTAAAAATGGCTTGATTAAACATATTTTGAGTGGTTACTATTTTTGTTTGACTTTGTATGGAAACAATAATAATCTGTGCCAATGCAGAAGACACAGCGATGAATATGGCTAGGGCGACAATTGCTTCAATTAATGTAAAACCTTTGTTTCTCATATTATTTCCAATTGTATAAATATCTTCTTAATAGAAACTTATGGTCCCCATAAAGAACCTCTGCTTCAACTCTTATTTTATCCGTGCCTTCGTCTGTGATGGTGATTTTTCTTGAAAAAGGGGTTTCGTCCCCTTCTGTATAGTTGTAATAACCATGATCATTGATTAAGAGCTTCTTATCTGGGGTGTTTGTTTCAAGACTAGTGCTTTTATAGTCTGCCCTACATCCATTAGTGCAACTTCCTAAACCTTCTTTCCAATTTTTTGATGCGACAAAGTTTGAGTCTCTTAAGTTTTTAACAATTTCAACGCCCTCTTCTGCTAAATAGGCTGCAATAAATTGATCCTTTGCTTTTTCAATAGAATTAAAAGCATAACTAATACCATTATACAAGCCTAAAACGGCCACTGTGATAATGAAGACTGAAAGAAGAACCTCTATTAATGTAAAACCCTTGATTCTCATATTATTCTACTAAGCCTGATTTATTAACGGTTACTGTATGGGCAGTTCCCCCTGATTCCTTTAAAATATTAACTTTGAATGTTTGAGAGGGAGAACAATTTATTATGTTTACAACTGGTGTTGGTGGAGAGAATAAAACTCCACTGCATTGATTGCTTCTTGCATATTTTATTCCTTTTGGCAAAACTACTTTTTCTAAAATTTCATCTGTGCTACTATATTTAAAATCAGTGTCTTTGTTTTTATAGATATAGTATTCTGTTCCGTTTGCATTAGGAAACCAAATGCCTATCCCATAATATTCATCTCCTACATTTGCTCCAACTCCTGATAATGCCATTTCCTTTGCTTTATTAATATTAGTGATTAAGGCACTTTTGGCATTAAGTAAATTAACATCACTTGTAGATGTGTCTTGGTTAATAACAAGAATGGCAGCTGTAATAGAGATGATGGAAATAACCACTAAGAGCTCCATTAATGTGAATCCTTTTTTTAGGTTAGATTTAAATACCATTCTACAAGATAATTACCAAAGAATAATGCAATAAAAGCTCCTACAACTAAAAATGGTCCAAAAGGAATTTCAGACTTAAGTCCTAGTTTTTTAAATTTCATACTTAAGAGTCCGATAACAGCCCCTAATGCAAAGGCGAGAAAGAGCGCAGGAATAATGTTTGGGAATCCTAAAAGTAGACCTAAAAGGATGACAAGCTTTACATCTCCAAATCCCATGGCTTTTTTGTCTGAGAAAAAGTAAAGTGCAAAAAAGAAAAGAAAAACAATGAAGCTAGTCAAAACTCTTACAAGGAGCTCATCTAGTGTCATGGCATTGAGAATAAATGTGTTGCTGAATAAGTAAATTAAGGTAACTCCTATTCCTGTAAAGGTTACGCCATCGGGGATAATAAGCCATTTGTAGTCAAAAACAAAGATTAGTATAAAGCATGTTGTGATGAAAAAGCAAAAAAGAAGATTTAGAAAGTCTAGGGTTAAAAATCCTTGGGTTAAAAAACTAGCATTTAAAAAATAGGAAACTCCTAAAAAAAGAAAACCTGTGCAGAGCTCAACTAAAGGATACTCTTTTGAGATTTCTTTATTACAATATCTGCATTTTCCTTTTAGACTTAAAAAGCTAATTAAAGGAATAAGGTCTAAAACTTCAAGCTTGTGTCCACATTTTGGACACTCGGACCTTCCTTTGAAAAAGCTTTTATTATTGTATACTCTATAAACAATGCAGTTGATAAAGCTTCCAATGATTAAACCTAAAACAAAGCTTAAAATGTATTCAATCATATTTTAGATTCTAGTTTGGTTTATTATGGGCATTGATTTGATGATGAGCACCCGCTAGTTGTGTTTCCTGCAAAGCCGTTGCTGTCTACGCAAAAGCGGCCACCACCATGTAATTCAACACTGCCACACCATTTAGAGCCATCGGCTGCTGCTGCTAGGTCTGTCATAGGAGATTTGGCTAGAGCATTTATATCCTCTTTTAATTTTGTAACGTCGTCTCCAGTTGTTTTATACTTTAATTCAGGATCACTCACTCTTGCACTTTCCATGGCTGTTCTGATTTGGTTCATAGCTGATTTAACTCTGGCATCTTTTGCTTTATCAGATTCAGATCCAAGATTTAAAAGAACAACACCAGATAGAATGCCAATAATGGCGATAACAACTAGAAGCTCAATTAATGTAAAACCTTTTTTATTCATATTATTTTATATTAGTTATTTATTATTTAATTAGGACATTTATTGTTACTATCACAATTACAAGCATCTGTTGTGCCAGTTTTGACATTACCTGTGCTGTCAACACACATGCATGAGTCTGCAGGAGTTTGGGAATAAGCACACCAGCTATTAGCGCTTTTCTTAAGTCCTGTGGCCTGATCTGTTCCTCCATTTGCAACGATTTCATTGAAAATATTAACGATTTTAGGATTTGTATCCAAATCTGTAAAGCTATTACTGTTAGCATTTGCATGAAGTTGTGCTATTGGCCTTATTTGATCTAAGGCAGACTTAATTTTTGCTTCTTTGGCTTGGCTGGTAGCATCTCCCAAAGAAACAATGATTAGCCCTGATAAAATACCAATAATGGTAATAACTACTAAAAGTTCGATTAATGTAAAACCTTTTTTATTCATATTATTTTTTAAATTATTTTTAAGACGACCTTTTAAATAATCTTGTCTTATTATATCAAACATAATTTTTAAAGTCAATTAAATTATTATTGTAATGAACCTCCAATTTGGTAGAGTGGTAAAAAGACGGCTGCGACAAGCAATCCTACCATTCCTGCTAATCCTAAGATAAGCACAGGTTCAATAATACTAGAAATAGAATCAACAAATGTTTCAATTTCTGTTTTATAGAATCTAACAACATTCATTAACGTTTCTGAGATTCTTCCTGTTGCTTCTCCCACGGAAATCATTTGCACAAACAAAGGTGAAATGTACTTTGGATATTTGATTAATTCTTCACTGATTTTTCGACCTTTAATAACACCTTTTCTGGCTTCTAATATTATTTCTTTATAAACATCGTTTCCAATAAGATCTGCTGATATTTCTAAGGCCTCTGTAATGGGCTTTCCTGATGACATTAAAGTGGCTAGGTTTTCAGCAAAACGATTCATATTCACATTTTTTTGAAATTCTCCTAAAGCTGGCAGATTAAGTGCTATTTTATCAAACAACTGTTTTCCTTCTTTTGTTTTTGGGTAGTAAACAAAGAAAGAAACAATACCAGCAAGCAGAAACAAGATAAGCCACCAATACGTGACTACAAAGTTAGACATTCCGATAACAATTCTTGTTACAAGGGGCAATTCTGCTCCTGAACTTTCTAAAACTTCAACAAGTCCTGGAATAACATAAACAACGATAACGACAAAAATCACAGCAAAGACTACTAAGATAACCGCTGGATAAACCATGGCTCCAATGGTTTTTGTTCTAATGTAATATTCATTTTCTAAGTGATCTGCTATTTTTGAAAATACTTCTGGTAAAGTTCCTGAAAGCTCTCCTGACCTGACCATATTGACATAAAAAATTGAGAATATTTTAGGGCATTTTGAAAATGCTCTGGATAATGTTATACCTTCCCTAATATCGGCTGCGATTCTTAAAATCTTTTCTTTAAAAGGCTTGTTTGTCATTTGCTCTCCTAAGGCTTCAAGTGCTTTTGCAGGCGGGACATTACTTTCAATCATAATAGCCATTTCTCTTGTAAACATGACGATTTCCTTTTGAGAAACTCTTTCAAAAAACTTTATTTCTAAATCTAAACCCTCTCCTTTTTTTTGTTCTTTAATGATTGTAGGATAAAGATCGTTTTTATGTAATAAATCAACAGCTGATAATCTGGAAGCGGCCTCAATAACTCCTTTTTTTATTTCTCCGTCTTTTGTTCTTGCTTGATAATCAAATTTCATATGAGTTTGATAAGTTCTTGGGGATTAGATGAATAATTCATAGCAACTTTAAGGTCAATGATTCCTTTTTTAATAAGGTCTGCTAGAGATCTATTTAAGGAAATCATTTCTTCGTCAAAAGAGGTATCAATAACAAGAGGGATTTCATAGACTTTATTCTGCCTGATTAAATTTGCAATGGCGTCATTGTTAAAGAGGACTTCACATGCAGGAACAACACCTCCATTAATAGCAGGGATTAGTCTTTGGGAAACAATACCCACTAATGACCTTGATAATTGTGATTTAACTTGATTTTGTTGATCTCCTGAAAAAGAATCTAAAATTCTGTTTAAAGTTTGTGGTGCTGAGTTTGTGTGAAGCGTTGCAAAAACTAAATGGCCAGTCTCAGCTGCTGTGATTACTGTTTCAATGGTTTCCTTGTCTCTCATTTCTCCTACCATAATGACATCTGGGTCTTCTCTAAAAGTGGCTTTAAGGGCTTTTTTAAAGGATAGGGCATCTTTATGTAATTCTCTTTGTGAAATAATGCATTTTTTTTGATCAAATAAATATTCAATGGGGTCTTCAATGGTAATAATGTGTTTTGTTTTTGTATTATTGATTTCATTGATTAAAGCAGCTAAGGTGGTACTTTTTCCATGTGATGATGGACCAGTTACTAAAACTAAGCCCTGTGCATAATTACAAAACTTGTAAAGAGTGGTGGGTAAGTTTAACTCATTCAATGTTCTTATCTTTTCTGGAATGAGTCTTAAGGCAGTGCTAATAAAACCTTTTTGAAAGAAAACATTAACTCTAAATCTTCCTCTTCCCTCAAAATTGTAGGAAAAGTCAATTTGTTTTTCTTTTAAAAACTCTTCTTTTTGATCTTCTGTCATCAATGCAAAAGCGAGTTCTCTTGTGTCATAGTCTGTAAAAGGGGCTTCGTTTTCAAAGGCAACAAGTTCTCTATTAACTCTGATGATAGGAGGCTTTTGAACGGTGATGTGAAAGTCAGAAGCTTGTTTCTCCACAACAGCTTCTAAAAGTTTTTGTAAATATAGTTTGTAATCTATTTTCATAATTCTTGTCCTTCAGTTACTCTTAATACTTCTTCCATAGAAATTTTCCCTTCTAAGGCTTTTAAAACAGCGTCTTGTCTCATATTAACCATGCCTTGATGATCAGCCTCTTCTAAAAGAGCGGCCTCGGAAAGGTTTTCAATAATTATTTTTTCAAGATTTTTTGTCATTTTTAGGATTTCAAAAATTCCAATTCTCCCCTTTTCTCCTTTTTGATTACATTTAGGACAACCCTCTGACTTGTAAGTATAGATCTTGTCTGAAATCTTCATCTTATCTCTGATGTCTTTTTTAATAGTACTTAGTTCATTTATAATGAGCTTTTCTATTTTGGGCAAAGGCTTAACTTTTTCAATGCAATGGGGGCAAAGTCTTCTTGCAAGTCTTTGTCCAACGGAAATGTTTAATGAAGAAGGAATTAAAAAGGGTTTAATTTTTAAGTCAATTAACCTAGAAACAACACCAATAGCATTATTTGTG
>JBAYXY010000017.1:0-10039 GCA_041673285.1 Minisyncoccota bacterium | reverse complement strand
GGTTAATTTTTGAAGGCCTTCTTTTAAAACTTCAAATTCTGTTTGGTTTGCTGGGTAAAGAGAAATGAATATTTTGGGGGAGGCTTTGCTATACCCTGAAAGGGGTTTTGTAGACAAGCCTTGTTTTGTAATGGTGTCCCCTATTTCAACTTTTTCAGGGTCTTTAATACCAGTGGCGATATAGCCGATTTCGCCTGCTTTTAATTCATTTTTTTTAAGCATTTCTGGTTTAAAAACTCCTACTTCTTTTGAGGTTGCTGTGGACTTTGAATTGACAAAAGCTATTTTCTCAAATGGTTTAATGATCCCCTCTTCAACTTTAACATAGGCCACAATTCCTAAAAAAGAATCATAAACAGAGTCAAAAATTAAGGCTCTTAGTGGTTTTTCTTTTTTTTGTTCTGCTGTTTTAACTTTCTTAACAACGAGGTTTAAAAGTTTTTCAACATTCTCTCCTGTTTTAGCTGAAATGCCTAAAACTTCTTGCTTTTCAATTTCTAAGATATCTGCTATTTCTTGTTTAACTTCTTCTACATTGGCTAGGGGTGCATCAATTTTATTAACAGCAGGAATAATAGTTAAGCCTTCTTTTTTAGCAAGTTCTAGGTTTAAAATGGTTTGTGCTTGAACTCCCTTTGTGGCGTCAACTAAAAGAATGGCTCCATCAACCGCAGCTAAGCTTCTTGAAACTTCATAGCTAAAATCAATATGTCCTGGAGTATCAATTAAGTTTAAGATAATGCCCTTGTATTCCATTCTAACAGGCTTCATTTTAATAGTAATCCCTTTTTCCATTTCTAAATCCATACTATCCAAAACTCTTGACTTAGCTTTATTCTTTTCAATGGTGCCTGTTATTTCTAAGAGTCTATCCGCTAAAGTAGATTTTCCATGATCAATATGACTGATAATGACAAAGTTTTTAATCATATGTTAATACTACCATTTTATGAGTAAAAAACAAGGAGATTTTGCTCCTTGTACTACTTTTGAGCTAATTGAATGTGATCAATTAGTTCTTTTTTAGGAAAAACAAAGGTTGTCTTTCCTATTCTTTTAAACTCCACCCATTTTTTGTCCAGGAGTTCAATCATTCCTTTCTCAAAGGGATGGACTCCTTTTGAGAATAACAAAGAAAACGGAAGTTCATCCCATTTTGGGGGACTAACTTCAACCTTCTTTAGCTTTTGATACAGGCCAAACGTGATTTTGTTTTTAAACTCAATCTCATTAAGCTGTATCTCTTTGTCTTTACATTCTTTCCACTTTTTCACATCTTTAAAGATTTCGTCGAGTAACTTTTCATAGCTTACTCCCACCCATGTTCCTTCTTCCTTTGAAAACCATAAAAGACGAGCTATGGCCTCTTCTGCCTCTCTGCTACCGAGTCCTCCAGGAACTAGGTATTGCACTAATACAATTTGAGACGGAGTGCACGTGAACACCTCCTCTGCCTTATACGTAGATGTCATTTTAATAACCGTAAAATGTTATAGCATTTTAAGCACTGAAAGTCAAAAAAGATTTTTAATATTAATAGCTGTTTCCACTTTAAGCATACGAGTAAATCCAAAATAGGTGATGAATGAAAGGAGGGTTACTAGCGTAAACTCAATGATGTTAATAAATAAATGGTCTAAATTATTATTAAAAAGCTTGATTAGTATTTCAGCAACAAGGATCATCGGAAGAGAAGAAATTAAAAGCTTAAGAATGTTTTGTTTAAGACTTAGGCTTCCTATTTTCTTTTTTAAGAAAAAATAGAGGAGTTGAAAGTCAATAATCAAACTTATATTATAGGCAAGGACAAGGCCTAAGAGTAAAACGTGTTCGCTTTCTTTTAAATTAAAGAAGTTAAGAAAGAAAGTGTTTAAAGCAATATTTTCTTTTAAAATACTTACAAAAAGAAAAGACAAAACAAGGTTTATCAAAAGAAAGACAAGAGAGATGATAGCAGGTGTTTTGGTGTCTTTTAGGCTGAAGTAGGCTCTTAAGAGGGTGGGCTCTAAACATTGAAAAACTAAGCTTAAGGCAAATACTCCAAGACACAATCCTGTAACTTGAACTGCGGAAGAAGAAAAGGCTCCCGCTTTTAAAATGATGCTAGTAATAAGGTCTTTCATTAGAAAGGTGAGAATACTGATGGGGATGATGAGGTAAAGAATATTTTGAAAAACTTTTTTAAAATTATTGACAAACTCCTTTGTGTTTTTCTCTGTGATTGATTTTGACAAATGAGGAAAGACTGCGGTTGCAAAAGAGATACCAATTAAGCCTACTGGCAAAAGTCTGATTTCATCTGCAAAGTTAAAAAAAGTAATGGCTCCGACGGCGATACTAGAAGAGATAATGGTAATCACAAGGAGATTGATTTGACTTGCAGAGGAGGAAATAATGCGAGGAAAAAGTAATTTAAAAAAATCTTTAGTTGCTTTGTTGATACTTAAAATAGGTTTATACTTATAGCCATAGTTTAGGCTACACAAAAATTGGATAAAAAAATGTAAAAAAGAACCAATGAGAACACCAATAGCAGGGCCAAAAATCCCTATTTTAGGAGAGAGAAAAACAAGGCCTAGAATAATAGAGAGGTTGTATAAAATGGGCGCTAAAGAAAAGATTAAAAATCTGTTAAAATAATTGGTAATGGTTGAAAAGATGGAAGATAAGCCTAAGAAAAAGACTGCTAGAAAAAGGATTCTTGTTAGGCTAACGGCTAAGTCAATATAGCTAGGGTCTAGGCTACTTAAAAGAAAACTGACTAAAGGTTTTGTGAAGATAAAAAGAAAAATTGCTAAAATAGTTAAAGCAATTAAAAAAATATTCATGACAGAATTAATTAACTCCCATGCTTTTTCTTTATTTTTTTTGTAATAATCAGAAAAAAGTGGTAAAAGAGAGACTAAAACTCCCCCTGCAAGCACAATACTATAAATTAAATCAGGCACTTTAAACGAAGCAAAGTAAATGTCAAGCTCAGTTGTGGGACCAAATGTAGAAGCCAATAATCTATTTCTTATTAATCCCAGAAACCTACTGAAAACAGTAAAGATTGCAATCACGAAAGTGGCTTTTCCAATTGTTTTTTGCTCTGACTTGAAAAAGTCTTTTAAGCTCATAATATTATCATACAGTAGTTTGACTATTTTTCCAATAATTGGTATAAAAAGAGTGTTAAGTAAGTTGAGTGATCGCTTTGCAATTTGTAAAGAGGAAAGTCCGAACTCTCATTAAAAAGTAGCGGGTAACGCCCGTCGTTCGTGAGAATAGAGGTGCGATCAGAGACGGTTTCTTTTGAAAAAAAGGAACTATCCTATAAAGGATAAGTCTAAATGGTAACATTTAGGGTGAAACGGCTAAATCCTTACTTGAGAGCAAGAACAAACCTTTAATTTTTTAAAGGAAAAAGTAGTTCGCTAAAGGTTTAAAGTAATTTAAATCTTAGATAGATGATCACATAAACAGAATTCGGCTTATAGACTTACTTACAAAAGCCCGCTTAGGCGGGCTTTTACTATTGACAGAAGTGTTGATTTGTGATATAGTTGTGATAGTATGGTCAGACAGAAAGTAGAAGAAATCATTGACGCGGATGCGATACAAGCAGCTGCGGAAGAAAAGCTAGGAAGAGTTTACCGACCAAAGGACAAGAAAAAGAAAACTTCTCGTCCTTTTTTATTTACTAAAATATTTAATTAAACAATTTTTAAACTCTTCTAAATTGTTGTTTGAAATAGTAAACCCAGATGCAGGAGGATGGCCTCCGTACATAAGAAGCAAGTCCTTGCAGGAATCCAGAGCTTTGACTGAATCAATGCCCTCGGGAACTCTCACGGTTCCCCTGCTTAATTCTTTTTGCTGATGATATAAAAAGACGGGTTTTTCAAAATAGCCAACAAGTCTTGAAGCAACCGCTCCTAAATAGTCTGACCTGTAATTACTAGACCCTGTAAAAATGATGGGAAGCTGGTTTAACTTTAATTCTTCTTTTAGGTTTTCTGTTAATGCTCTAATTTCAGCTTGTCTGTTTTCTGTTTCTTCTTTAAGTTCTTTTGCTATAAGCTCTGCTGATTTAATATCTTTTGATTTGATGAAATCATAGGTAACAATCTGATGTGCTTTCATTCTTGTTGTTTTGAAAAGCGTTAATATTTTACTTACGAGTTCTCTTTTTGAATTAAAAGGTTCAAATAGTTTTATGCTCGCTAAAATGGCTGGCCTTTTTGTGTTTTCTATGTTAGACAATCCTTCATAAATCCATTTCTGGTTTTCGTCTTCTTCTTTCATCATATCGGCAATAGTTGCAAGCATAACAAGCTCAACAAAGTCATTTCTTAAAAAGGAAGACATATTATTTTTTAAGATCTCTTTTGCTAGCTTGAAAGTTAAACCTGCATTTGCAAAATCCTTGAAATGATAATTGTCTTTTGGATGTTTTGGATTAACAATAATGTCTGCTTTAGGGATTTTGTCTAAAACTTTATGATGATCTACAATTAAAACATCAAACCCAAGTTTTTTTGCTTCTTTTATTTCTTCATAGTTTGTAATACCGCAATCTAAAAGGATTAAAAGAGTTTTTTTGTTTTGTTTTTTTTCATTTAAATATACAAGTGCTTTTTTATTAAGTCCATAACCATGTTTTTGTCTATTAGGAAAGGCGGTTGTGATTTTATGTAATTTCTTTTTTAAAATTGAAACTAGGTTAATGATTGTTTCTTCTAAAATAACAACGGAGGCAATTCCATCCATATCAGAATCACCAAAGATCATGATTTGTTCATTTTCTAAGACAGCCTGCTTGATTCTATTTGAGGCTTTTTCAATATTTCTAATTTTCATAAGATTTTTTTAAGGCTTCAATTCCTTTGAGGTTTTTTCCTGAAAGATAGTCAAGCATGGCTCCTCCCCCGCTTGAGATAAAGCTGAAATTAGAACTTAGGTTTTTACTATGAATAAAGTCAATGGTTTCTCCTCCACCAACAACGGAATAAATGTCTTTATTAATGGTTCTTGCAATTTCTTCGGTGCTTTTACTGGAAACATCATTTTCTATTTTTCCCAAAGGTCCATTCCAAATAATGGTTTTGGCTTTTTTAATGATTTCCTTGTAGCAATTAGTTGTCTTCGGTCCAATGTCTGCAATCTCTTCTCCCTTTTTTATGGTTTCAACTCCTCCTACTCTTGAAAAATCTCTTTTGGAGATAATACCATCAATGGGTACGATGAGCTTAGGGTCTTCAAAATTAAGATGGGCGATGCTCTTACTTTGAACTACTTCTTCTCCGTAGAGGCCTTTATGTTTTAAAACTGTATTTGCAATGAGTCCCCCTAAAAGAACGGCGTCTGCTTTTTCTAAAAAGTTTTCAATAACACTGGTTTTTGTTTCTATTTTAGCACCTCCGATGATTGCTACAAGCGGATGTTTAATGTTTTTAATAATTTTGTCTAAGGCTTCAATTTCTTCTTCTAATAAAAGGCCTGCGTAAGATTTAAGGAACTTGGGGATACTGCTGACTGAAGCGTGATCTCTATGACAAACAGAAAAAGAATCTTGAACGAAAATATCCGCCAGTCTTGCAATTTCAGCAGCAAAATCAGCATTATTCTCCTTTTCTTCTTTTGAGAACCTTAAATTCTCTAAGAGAAGCACTTCTCCTGGATTAAGCTCTTCTGCTTGTTTTTCATAACTTGCTGGTTTTCCTTCAAACTTAACCTCTGATGATAAAAGATCCCCTAATCGATCTGCTGTTACTTTTAAGGAAAGCCTTTCTTCTTTTCCTTTTGGGTTTCCAAGATGGCTAATTAAGATAATCTTTGCATTGTTTTCCTTTAAATACTTTATTGTTTTTAAATGGGCTTTAATTCTGAAATCATCTTTGATTTCTCCATCTTGATTTAAAGGAACATTAAAGTCTACTCTTATTAAGACCTTTTTATTATCTACATTAATAGTTTTTATACTTTTCATAGATTTTTTATTCTTCAAATTTAATATGCTCTCCTGGATTGATTTTTCCTGCCTGGGGTTCTTTTTTAATTTCAGAGATGATATTTTTGAGCTCATCTAGCTTTTCTTTGTCCTTTCTTTCTTTGGGAACAAAGTCTTTTGAGGCTTCTTTTAAACTGACGCTTCCTGTTTCTTGTTTTCTAAGGCAAGTTTTGCAAAAGACTTTTCTGTCAGTATCTGGCTTAAAAGGTATTTTTATTCTTTTTTGACATTCACTACAAATGGCATCATGCAATTCTTGTCTTTGTGTTTTTACTTCTTGCTTTTCGTCAATAATATTCTCCCTAATATAGTCATCTACAAAAATTTTATCTCTTCCATAGGTTTTTCTTGAGAAGTTAATAATGGCTTCAACATTATTGTCTTCTTCTTGTTTTCTTGGGGCAAGTGTTTCTGCTGAAAAAGGTCTTGAAGTGATACCATCTATCATGAGTCTAACATAAATAAATTGTTTTGCTAAATTCACTAAATCTTCTTCTGTAAACTCAGGAGAAAACTCCTTTCTAAGGTCTTCTGCGTCTTCTGCGCCAATTCTAAAAGTGATCATGGTTCCAATGTTTCCAAAAACGGCACCTCTGACAATATCATCCATTTGTGAAATGTATTGATGTGCTAAAATCAAAGAAAGTTTATACTTTCTTGCCTCAGATAAAATTGTTGCAAATGATTCTGTGGCAAAGTTTTGAAATTCATCAACATAAAGATAAAAAGGCTTTCTTTCTTCTTCTTTAATATCAACTCTTGACATGGCAGCTAATTGTATTTTAGTAATTAAAAGTGCTCCTAAAAGTTTTGACGCATCTTCTCCAATTTTTCCTTTTGAAAGATTGATAATTAAAATCTTTTTATGATCCATGATTTCTCTCATATCAATAGTGGATTTTTTTTGCCCAACAATGTTTCTGATTAAAGGAGCGGAAATGAATTGTCCAATTTTGTTTTGAATGGCAGCGGTGGCTTCAACTTCGTATCTTTGACTATATTTAGAAAATTCTTGAGTCCAAAAGGCTTTAATAACGGGGTCTTTTAATTGATTGACTATTTTTTCCCTATAGGAAGCATCAGATAAAAGTCTGTTTATACCAAGAAGTGTAGAGCCCTCTATTTCTAAAAGTGATAAAATTGCATTATTTAAAATGTATTCCATTCTTGCAGACCAAACGTCAGGCCAAATCTTTTTAAAAACTCCCATAAGTCCTGCTGCAATAAGATGTCTTTGATCTTCTTGAACACTTTCCATAATATTGAAAGCAATGGGGAAATCAATGTCTCCTGGATTAAAGTAGATAACATCTTCCACTCTTTGTTTTGGAATAAAGTTTAAAACCTCTTCGGCAGCATCTCCATGAGGGTCAACAAAAGCAACGCCATCTCCATTTAAGATGTCTTGTATAATCATATTCTTTAAAAGCTCTGTTTTTCCCATGCCAGTTTTACCAATAATATACATATGGCGAAGTCTGTCGTTAGCTTTTATTCCAAATTTTTTTCTTTGTCCTCTAAAATTAGTTTCTCCAAAAAATGTAATCTTCATAATTTTTACTCTTCAATAGGCAATGTGCTTGGTGGTGGAGCCTTTTTAATTTCTAATCTTTCTAATTGTGGTGTAGGGGCAACTTCAACTCCTGGGAAGTGGAAGAGGGTTGCAAGCTCTTCTGTGTTTAAAAAACAAGTTCCTCCTGAAAAAGGAGCAAAGGGATAATCTCTTGAAATGTATCTTAAAAACATATCTCTTTTTCTTGTAAAAAGTCTTCTTTCTTGTAAAATGTCTGGCTCTTGTACTTTTGTAATGGTGGGTTTCCAAGGAAGCAAGCTGTTTAAATTCTTTGCGTTGAATTGGTTCATATAGGCCAAAGGAAGGGCTTTGTTTGGACTATAGAACTTGTCCCTTTTTGCCAAATACATTGCTCTTACTGTACAATTAAAGCCAAGTTTTGATATTTTCTCTTCAATTGCTGTAACCACCTCTCTTTCTCCTGGCGTTAAAAACATTTCTGGAGGCAGAATATTTTCATCTGGCTTTTCTTCTTTAAATCCTCCTGTAAAAACAGCAATAAGGCCTGAGAGAAGAGACATCAGTTGTGGCTTTTCTGGTCTTTTACTTAATTTATTTACAATTTCTTCCCCTCTTTTAACATAATCATTGGCATCATCATCTGCTGAAGAAGCTACTATTTGATACCACACCTGCTCTCCTTCGCCTGCTCTTGAAATGGCTTCAAGAAGACTTGCTATAGGGTCTATTCTTTTTTCCTCATAAGGGGCTTCTGACCCTTGATCAAAGAATTTTTTGTAAGTTTTAATGGGATAAACATCGCTTTTTAAGGGCATAAAATCACAACCCCATAAATCCCATTCATTATTTGGTAAATTACGAGAAAGGTCTTCAACATAGTCTTTTACTTCAACGAGCTCAACATCTGGATATTGTGAATAAATGGAGGCTTCCATGTTTTTTCTAACGGCTCTTGGTATTCTGATATAGAAATGAGGAGTGCCTTCAAGACTTACGATTTCAAGGGAAAAGCTTAAAAGAAATTTTCCTTCAAAGTATTTTTCTTTTTCATTTGGTGGGTCATACATGGCTCCCCAAATAACAGAGAAAACGTCTTCCATTACTCGCATTGGTCTAATCACCTCTCTTGGAATCTTAATCTCTAAAAGCATATTGTCCGCATTCTCTTCTGCCCATTTTGTATTCATCCAGTTTAAATAGGAAAAATGAAGAAGTTTAATGGAAATATAGAAAAGAAAGAACCACCAGATAAGGCTAAATATTGCCCACAAGAACTCTATGTATGGAAAAATGATTTTGATCATAATTTAACTTTCTTTAATTTTGTATTTGCCCGAATGATCTTTTGCAAATATTTCTTTGTTTTGTAAGTTTAGTAAAATAGTGGACTTTTTAACAATTCTTTTTTCTGAGACTAAACTGATGACCTCTTCTTTGGTTAAAGAATTCTTTGTGTTTTTTAATATATCTAAAATGACATCCTTTACTTGACCCTCATTATAGCCCCATTCTCTTAAAGCGTAAATACCTCTGCCTATAAGCACAAAGTTATTGTTTCTGATAAGCTCGTTATGAATTGTTTGAGGGTGTAACTTTTTATTACAAGCAGAAGTGGCTAATATTTCAGAGTTTAGGTTTTCGATTTTTTTAGAGATTTCTTTAAAATGAAGTGGTTTTTTTTTGCTGTTTTAAAATTAAATAGATTTTATCTCTGACTGTTTTAGGATATACTTCTGGCCAAACAGAAAGCCCATACTCTTTTTTATTAAAAGTTGTTTCAATTTTTTTAGAGAGTTCAATAAATGATTTTAAGGTTTCTTTATCTTTATTAAAATCAATTGCTTCTGCTAGATTCTGAATATTTAAAGGAGTTTTTGTTTCTTTAAATAATTTAATAATTTCTTTAATGACTTCTTTAGCTTCATTAAAAATATCATTATTTAATGTCCAAGATGCGTGGTAGTTTTTTTCTTCTTTTGTTTTTTTTAGACCATCAGATAAATGAAGAAGAAAGATAATATAGTTTTTGTCTTTTTCCTTTCCTAAAGTTTTTAAAAAAAGAGTTTCTTTTTTAATTCCTCCTTTAATTTTAAGTTCTGAAATAAAAAAAGCTTGAATCTCGTCAAATTCTTTTTTGCTTTTAAAATGATTAAAATTCTTTTTGATTTTTTTTATACTATCTGCTTCTATTTGTCTGACTCTTTCTCGTGTAATATTATAGTCTTTTCCTATTTTTTCTAAGGTTTCTGCTTTTTTTCCGTTTAAGGCAAATCTTCTTGAAATTATTACTTTAGATCTTTCAGATAGGATACTTAAAAAATCTTCTGTGACTTTTTCGTAGCCAAAGTTCATATGTAGGTTATAACATTTTTACGGGGTAAAGTCAATTTAAAAAAAAGAGGATAATTTTGAATTATCCTAAAAAGACTCTAGAAAACGGAATTGATCTTTCTGTTCTCTTAGCAGTCTCTATTCTTTTCTGCTCTTTAAGAAGAACATTATTCAAGAACAGA
>JBAYXY010000016.1:0-10225 GCA_041673285.1 Minisyncoccota bacterium | reverse complement strand
GGAGGGTTGCTCGGTCAAAGTAATACGCCGTACCAGCCCGGTAGGCGCATACAAATTCAACCCCATTTTTGGTCTCAAAAACCTGACGCCTTTCAGCGTCAAATTTGCCAGTGTTTGCGCACTCAATTTTGAGTGTGCCACGCCACGCCCCCCCGTTTGCAACGGTGTCGTAGGCAAACTCCTCATCCTCAGAGAGGATGGACTCTCTGATCATTTCCCTGAGCGAGTCAGGGATGTGGATTTTTCCGCCCGAATTGGTGCGGAATATTTTTGCTTTAGCCATTTTCTACTTCTCCCCTCTTTATTTACGGCCAAGAGGTAGCCGATGCCTTCAAAGGAAGGCCATACCCTTCTAATGGCGGGTAAAAAAGAAAAGCTCGGCAGAACCCTTCTTATAACGGGTGTCGAGCAATAATCTAAAGACTTTTTAGGATCTTCAGGTTACTGCTCGACAAAAGGAATGATTCATTTTTCAAAGAACAAGTCTTTTATAGCATAGAATGAGTATTTTGTCAAGGGGTTTTGTCAAAAGATCCTTTCAATGTTTTCTGAAATGGGATAATAGAAAACAAAAATCCCTTGCTTGTCCTCTCTTAAGAGGTTTCTTTTAACTAGTTCTTGCAAATCATTTCTAGCTGTTTTTGATGAAACTTGATTTTCTTTTTCATACTTACTGATAAAGGTTTTTTCAATTAAGTCTGAATGAAAAGATTGTAATAAAGTGAATTGTCTTGAGTTTAATTTTAATTTTTTTTGAATTTCTTTTAATTTTAAAAGAATGTTTCTTTCTTTTTCAAAAGCCTTAAAAAAAAGGTAAAAAGCTTTGTTAATTCTTTCTAAGATATAGTCAATGAAATAGGTGAGGTCGGAATCATCTTGGTTTGAGTAAACAAAAGCCATGACATACTCTTTTAATGTTTGATTGATAACATTGAATAAAGGCAGGTATGAAAAAATGTTGTAGCCATCTTTTAAAACACTGTAATAGAAAAGGTTTTTTGCGATGGCTTCATTCTCACAAGTAAAAGGTCTTAAATAGCTGATCCAAAAGTAGACAATAATTGCTTTAATAATAGGGTGATGCTCTTTGCTTATGTTTAAGAACTGAAAAACATTTAAAAGCTCGTTTTGAACAAAGTTAGCATGGGGTGCTGTAAAATAAATGGTGTTTCCTGAATCTCCTGCAATATTGATTTCGTCCTCGGCTTTCCTTAGTCTGTAACAATCCATATTAAATGCAAGATCTTTATACATTTCATTTAAAAGCTCTAAAGACATTTTGTTTTTGATGTGTTTGCTTTTTACTTTTTGAATAGCATTTAAGTTGTTTAAAAACATTTGCTCTTCTTTTGTTTGAGGTGTCTTCTTTTTCTTTAAAAGGCTTTTTATAGTTTCCTTTTCAATGTTCTTTCCTTCTATTTTAACAGAGGCAATGGCCTCGTTTAATGCATTATGAAAGGCGAGTTTTTCTCTTGTTTGAACATGCTTTATTCTTTTGTTTTTGTAGTGATCTATTTTATGTAAAATGGGTGCAAACTTTCTTGTGCTTTTAAAAACAAAAAAGTGATTGCTTATGTTTTTAACTTGAGTTTTTCTTAAAGTGAGTTTTCTTAATTCTTTAATGGAAAACCAAAGTTCGTCTTTGAAAGGAGTATTTTCAAGTTTGTCATAATAGAAATAGTTGTCTTCTGAAAAGAAGTTATAGGAGTTTATGAGTTCTGTTTTTAAAGGGAATTCTAGGTTAAAAAGATTGTTTTTTGTTTTTGGTTTTTTTATGGAAAACATATTAAATTTAGAATAATATGTTTTTTTGTTTTTGTCAACATAGGGAGTCATATTTGCGATTCCCTATGTTATATAGGGAGTGGATTTTGCGATTCCCTATGTTTGTTTTGGCTGTAATAAGGGATTTTAAGAAATAACATAGGGAGTCATATTTGGGATTCCCTATGTTATATGGGGAGTCATATTTGCGATTCCCTATGTTATATAGGGAGTGGATTTTACGATTCCCTATGTTACAATGATTGCCCTATAAATATTATTAAGGCAATTTTTCCTAGTTCAAGGATGAGTTCTTGTTTTTGTTCACTGCTCATATCGTCCCAAAAAGAAGTCAAAACCGCGTTTGCAGTTTTGTCTTCATTTTGATTGCAGGTTTCTTTTTTTGAAGGAATAATTTGATATTTTCCTTTTAAGTGATTGATGTGTAAAACGGTTTCTCCTGGATTTTCGTTTTCTACACAAGAAACAATATTCTGGTTTTTGTCTTTCAAAAGAATAGTCTTTACTTCTTTGTTTTTTGAAGCAACATTGAAGCCATTTTCAGATTCTATATTCGTGACTTCAAAAATTCCTTGTGAGACAAAAAAGTATTCTGCTTCCGATCCTTTTTTAATTGTCATTTGCGTTTTTCCGCCATTAAAGTCGATTCCCTCTACTTTCATATCTTCTGTGATTAAAAGTCCTGCAAAAGCGATTTTAAGGGCTAATAACGACATAATTATTATTGACCCTATAATGTATTTTTTCATATTGATTTTTCATTTAAACTGATTACACTATTTTATACAAGTTTCCTCCTCTTTTATTTCCTAATCCCCTAAAATATAAAAATTAGGAGAGTATGTTCTCCTGAATCTTGTGATTTCGGGGATTAGGTCAAGGTTGCGAGATCAATTTCTCCTTATTCTCAACAAATTCATTGATGCTTTCAATAATTAGCAAGTCTTTGGGTGTGTTTGTGCAATCTAGCGGATTGCATAAACTGTTTGTTTTAATAAGAATCCTCACTTCAAAACCTTTTTTGCTTGATGCTTTTAATAATAATTGTTTTGCTTTGTCTAAAGTCTCATTAAAACGTTGAATCTTGACTGGTATTGGTTTTACTAAGTTGTTGATCTTTAAAAAACCATCAATGCCCTTGTTTCTTTGTACTGGTGTAGCGTCTATTATTTTTAATATTTGTAAAATCTCGGGGTCTTGGTGAAGATAGGCTTTTCTTCCATTTTTTAGCAAGTTTGAATCTGTTCTAATGGGGTTGTTTAATCTTTTTTTTGTAAGCTGTATGGCAGATTCAGAAATGTCAATGCCGAAGTATCTTCTTTTAAGAAGTTTGGCTGCTACAAGAGTGGTGCCACTTCCACAAAATGGATCTAAAACAAGGTCATTTTCATCTGTTGCAAGCTGAATAATTCTTTCTAGTAAAAGGATGGGTTTTTGGGTTGGATAACCTACACGTTCTTTGGCCTTGGGGTTTAAATAGGGAATGTCCCAAACATCAGAAAGCGGAACTCCTTTTTTGCTTTTGATGAGTTCATAACCTCCTTCGCCATTTTTTTTATACTTTGTTTTTCCGTTCTTATCCCTTATTCTCTTTTGAAAAATCTGATCAATGTTTGTAGCCAGGGAATAATCTTCAAAAATGTGATTGAACTTAAAATCAGTAGTCTTGCTATAGAAATAGATGGTTTGATGAGCGTTTAAAAGTCCTTTTTTAGGATTAGACCAACGTTTGTAAGTCCAAATAATTTCACTTTGAAAGTTGCTTGATCCAAAAACATGATCTAAAGTGACTCTTAAATGATGGGAAGCGGTTCTATCACAATGTAAGAAAATGCTTCCTGTGTCTTTTAAAACACGTTTACACTCGAATAATCTTTCTTGAAGATAGGTTTTGTAAGCTTCAAGACTTTCCCAATGATCATTAAAAAAGTATTCTTTGGAATTGTCTCTTGTTTTTTGAGATTGTCTTTTTTGTGTGAAAAAAGGCGGGTCAAGATAAATTAGGTCTACGGTATTAGACTTAATCTTTTTTAATTCAATTTTGCAGTCGCCTTTTTTTAACATTGTTTTTGTGATTGGTTATCGGTTTTAATTTGATTGGCAATCTTTTCAAGAATAGAGAACAAGTCAACGTCTGTTCTCATTTTAATCTCTTCCCATGCCTTTTCGCCGAAATAGTATTCCCCACCAACTCCAGCATAAACAGTCTTTAGGGTTTCTTGAACTTGTATGGCTTGTTTCCGATTTGGATAATAGAACATTATACGAACGGGCGTATAGCCTGCATTTCTAATATTCTTAACCCTAATGTGTTCTTTTGTAATATGATCACCATCAGTTGTTGCGTCTCGCCATTTAATCTCGTAAGCATGTTTATCAACAAGACAATCTATTTCAAAGGTTGCAGGTTTTGACCCTAGCTTATTCTGTATGCGAAGCTTTCTCTCTGCTTGGGGAAATTTTTCTTCAAAGCATAAAATGGTTGCCTCTTCTAAAAATGAACCTGCATATTTGTATAAAAAACGACCCATATTTTGATATTCATCAATAAGTTTACCTTCTTTTGCTGTAATTCCTAAAACCCTATAAAGCAAGTGATGAGAAACATCATCTTTTTTCATTTCCCTAATCCTTTCTTTTATTTTCAAACGAAGAGTTTTTGAATATTTTTTTGAGAGTGCCAATATTCTTTCTTCAATAGTTTTCATAATTTTATTTGGTTAAATTATTGATTACCATGCTAGGTTCTTTATAGGTATATTAGCAAATAAAATAAGAGTCGTCTACTTTTGAAAGTGTTGACGCTTTTTGTAATTGGGATATAATAGAGACAGACACGCCTCAACCAGCTGAAAAGTCCGTTGAGATTTTTTGTTTTTAGGGGGTGGACTTTTTTTTAGAGGTGTGGTATAAGTAAGACATCAACGTCGAAAAGGATCCGAACGGCTGACTACCTAAGGAGCCTTTTTTAATTGTGTCAAATCTCTTGACTTATTGTCTCAAAATGCTACAATTAAGCAATGGAAATGACACAATTAAACAAAAGACAAAAACAAATACTTGAATACATATCAAGAAATAAGGGGTCTTCTAATAAAAGAATTCTTGAACACTTTGATGAAAGTGTATCAAGAAGTACGGTTGCACGAGACTTGGCTTTTTTATGCGAAAAAGGATTGATTGAGAAAAAAGGAAAAGGAAGAAGCACAACTTACTTTGAAAACATTCCAAATGAACTTCTTTTTTTTATTGACCCTGAAACCTATTTTAAAAAAGAAATGGATGAGAGGAAGCTTTTAAAGTTTGATGTTTTTGAAAACCTAAACACTCTTTTTTTTAAAGAAGAATTGGACGAACTAGACAAATTAAACAATGATTACAGAGAAAGAATGAAGAAGTTAACACCTGCTTTTTTAAAAAAGGAACAAGAAAGAATAGTGATTGAGTTTGCTTGGAAGTCTTCTAAGATAGAGGGCAACACCTACAATCTAATTGACACAGAGTTTCTGCTTCTAAAAAATGAAAAAGCAAAGGAACATACAGAAGAAGAAGCAAAAATGCTTTTAAATCATAAAAAGGGATTTGATTTTGTTTTCAAAGAAAAAAAAGGGTTTCAGAAATTAAGTGTTGGACTTATAGAGAACATACATACACTGCTTACTTTTGACTTAAAGATTAAAAAAGGAATCAGAAAAAGAGGGGTTAGGATATTAGGAACAAACTACATTCCGATAAGCAATGAATACCAAATTAAAGAAGCCTTAGAAAAGCTTGTTTTGCTTGTGAACTCAACAGAGCATCCAATAGAAAAGGCTTTCTTAGTGTATGTACTTCTCCCCTATATCCAACCTTTTGAAGATGGAAACAAAAGAACGTCGAGACTTCTTTTGAACGCGATTCTATTTGCCTACAACTATTCCCTGCTCTCTTTACGGAGTATCAATGAGAAAGACTACAAAAAGGGTTTAATCTTGTTTTATGAGCAAAACAATTTAAGACTCTTGAAAGAACTTCTTGTGAATCAGTTTCGGTTTTCTTGTGAGAACTATTTTTAGGTTGTTGTGATTGACGATAAACAGGCTTTCGTGTAAAATACAAGAAATGAAGTTTGTTAGATCTAAAAAACTATTATTTGCAAACAACAAAGGGGGTGTGGGAAAAACTACGCTTGCTTTTAACTTAGGAGTTTCTTTTGCAGAAAAAGGTTACAAAACCGCTTTAATTGATCTTGATCCTCAATGTAATCTTTCTCGTTTAGCATTAGGAGATAAAGAATACTCCAAAACTTTGTTTTCACAAAAAGAGAAAAACGTTTACGACGTACTCAAGGGAGTCGTGGAAGGAGGTTCTGACATTGATTTAAGTGTTCCTTTTATTAAAATTAGAGAAAACCTTTCTCTATTAAAAGGAAGTGTTAATCTCTCAAATTATGAGAACATATTAATTGATGCGTATGGATCTGCAAGTTCAGGGCTTCGTTTGGGATACTTTCAAACAAGTGCAATTGATAGATTTCTACAAAATAAAGGACTGAATGAGGAAATAGATATTTTTGTGATTGACACCTCTCCTAACCTTTCACTTTTGAATAGAATAATCTTTCTTGGTGCTGACTATTTTGTAGTACCGATGATGCCAGACGCATTTAGTCTACAAGGAATTGAAAACCTAGGAACAATGCTTGAAAAATGGAAACAAAATTGGAAGATAGCAGGAAAAGCTCTTTCTCAAGATATTGAAAGCAAGTTTGTACTCTCAGGAGAAGGACTTTTTATTGGATATATAATAAATTCATATAATGTATATAGGGAAAAACCCATAAAAGATCATCGTTTATGGATGAATGAAATTCCTCAGAAAGTTAAAACTTATCTTTCAGAAAAACATTGCAAGAATGATTTAGTTAAAAAGAGTTGGAAAGCACCTCTGCACAAGGTACAAGACTATGGGACAATACCAGCAAAATGCCAAGAAAATGGTTATTCTATCTTTGAATTGCCACGAGAGCTTATACCAGCAGTTCAGAAAGAGTCTAAAGAAGAGTTTAACAAGCTTTCAGACAATATATTAAACATATTAAAAGATTATTAAGCTTATTGCTGCACAAAAAAGTCTATTATCTAAATTCATGACCTTTTGATATTTTGCAAGTAAAACACTTTTTTTAGCATTATATTAGTATTACAAATGTATATACAAAAAACTGCCAAGCAGTTTTATTTAATAAATTTTCTTACATCAGACTCAATAAGCACTCTTTGTATATCTGTCCCCCCAATCATTGCAACAGATGGTCTCGTACTTTTCTCTTCATTTCTTTCGTTAATTATTGAAAAACCAATATATTCAATCTTTTTATGTTTTCTTTTTCTGATCCAATCTATTGCTGGTATTAAATCACTATCTGAGCTTATCAAAATAGCGGTATCATATTTACCATCAACAGCTCCTACAATTAAATCAGTTGCCAATTTAACATCTATACCTTTTTCTCTCATTTTTGTTAGTTCAATCTCGTGAATTCCTTTTTCTTTGAGTTCCTTATAATTACTTACTCTATCGTCAATCTTAATTTTTTCAGTTCTTACTCTTAATTTGCTAGTCTTAAGATCCCAACTATCATTTTTTAAAATATTAAATAGTTTTGTTTGTTCTGACATCTTCTCTTTGCTTTCTTTGTCTCCCTCCTTTTCTCTCACTGTCCCTTTGTAATATCTTTTCCCTACAATTTCTCTGCCATTAGCAAGAAATTCAATAAAATCATTAAAAAGAAAATCATACTCCTTAATGCCAAGTTTTTTTAATACAAGATGATAAAAGTTTCCACCATCAATAAATATTTGAACTCTTTTGATCTTTTCTTTTTTCATTATGATGATTGTATCATAAATAAAAAAACCTGCACACTCCCTAAAGGCAGGCACAGGCGACTTTGTGTTTTAATAATATTAAATTAATTTAAGTTTGTCAACCCCCAGACTTGTCTAATGCAAAACTGGCATGAAATAAAAACGCTTTCTAATACAAAATGAGCATGAAATTAATCATACTCATCTTGCAAAAGCGTGTAAATCAGAACATTATTGTTGTATGTTAAAAATAACAATGGACGATAAACACATCATAAGCATAGCTCAATTAAGAAAATTAAATATTGTCAACACCAGCAAAATGCCAAGAAAATGGTTACTCTATTTTTGAATTGCCACGAGAGCTTATACCAGCAGCTCAGAAAGGAACACAAGATAATTTAAAGAAATCCAAAGAAGAGTTTGGTAAACTTTCGGACAACATATTAAACATATTAAAAGACTATTGAGCTTTGTCTTTTGGGTTGAAGTTCCTTTTTTTATCGCTTCTTGTCTAAATGTTGTCTAAATGTTGTCTAAATGTTTTTAGGTTGCTTAATTTGTGAAAGCTTGGTATTATGTAATCAATAAAAACTTATGAGAAACGAACAAAACAACAAGCTAAAAAAGAATAAAGCGATTCTAAAAAGTAAAAAGTCTATTGTAGAGACTTACAAAGTAATTTGTGAGTTTCACGAAAAGTATTTAAAGCAATTTGGTGTAAAGTTACCAAAGCTCTATAACTCACAAAACGTTTTTACTAAAAATGCTCTTGTTTTAGTTTATCTTGCTCATAATTACCCAAATACTCGCAAAGTTACCAAAGAAGAGTTAACAAGGTTTGTTAGAAGCTACTACCCAAATACAAACGACGTGCAACAAGCAAGACATTTGGGTGCACAAACAGGTTGGTGGATTGTTGCAGGTGGACGTGACAATATAGTTTTAGATATTGAAAGGGGAACGTATCAGCTCTACACGCTTGAACAACCCTACCCCTCGTTTAAAAAAGGTCATCGGATTTCTAAAACAGATACTTGGGACACTATCAAGGAAAAATATGGTTTTCGTTGTGCTGTTTGTGGCTCACAGGAAGGAAAACCTCATCTACATTGGCCAGCAACAAAAACAGTGCTTCAAAAAGGACACATGGATCCAAACAAACCATTGCTTGCAGGGAATATCATTCCTCAATGCCAAAAATGTAATAGGGGTGATAGAAACAGATGGGTCTATAATGAAAAAGGAAGAGTAATTAAGTTAGCAGATGCCAATTTTGTGAAAAACTTTGATAAAAATGTGAGACAGAAAATTTACAGGGTTTTGTATAATGAGTTTAAAGGAAAAAATCCTAATTTAGAAAAAAACTTATGAAAAACAAGAAATTCATAAACAAGATTCTTTGTGCGGATACTTTGAATTTACTACCTCAGATTGAAGAGAACTCAATTGATGTTGTTTTAACGGATCCCCCCTATTTCTTAGACAAACTAGACAATCATTGGGACTACAAAGAAGTTTCCAATGAAAACAATCAACACACAGTGAAGTCTTTACCTGCGGGAATGAGATTTAAAAGAGAACAAGGGAAAAAGTTCTATGCGTGGTATTTAGAGATTTCAAAAGAGCTTTTCAGGGTTTTAAAACCAGGGGGCTTTTTCTTTTCTTTTTCTAGTCCCCGCTTGTATCATCGTATGGCCTCTGCGATGGATGACGCAGGGTTTGAGATGCGAGATGTGTTTATGTGGCTCTACACTCAGAACCAAGCAAAAGCCATGAGTGTGAACCATTTTATTGAGAAAATGGAGATTGACCAAGAAAAAAAAGAAGAGATTAAAGAAAGCTTGAATGGCTGGAAAACTCCTCAAATCAAAAGCTGTTTTGAACCGATAGCCATGGCACAAAAACCAGCTGACCAAACATACTTAAATAATATGTTAAAACACGAAGTAGGCTTGTTTAATACGAGTATAAGGATTGGTGATAATATGTACCCTGCTAATGTTTTTACCGTGGAAAACATTAACGAACAAATAGACAAAGCTTTTTTACTTTCTAAGCCAACTAAAAAAGAAAAGGGGGCGTACAATGATCATAAGACGGTGAAGCCGTTAGCTATTTGTGAGTACTTGATAAAGCTTTCTGCTTTTGCTAAAAATGCTGTGATTCTTGATCCGTTCATTGGAAGCGGAACAACAGCGGTGGCTGCAAAGAAGCTCAACAAAAACTACATTGGGATTGATGCGAATGAGAAGTACGTAAGGATTTCTAAGCAAAGACTGCTTGAACTTGACAAAGTACCTTGTTTGTTTAAGCTCTGACTGTCTTTAGATAAGTATAATCGTGAGTAGGCTTATAGAATAAAAGTAAGATAAGTCAATATGACATTTCTAAATTGCTCGCTGTATGACATTTCTATTTTGCTCTTACAAGCTCTTATACAAGGGTTGACTTTTTTTTAGGGGTATGATATAAAGGAAACATAAACGCCAAAAGAGGATCCGAACGGCTAACTACCTAAGGAGCCTTTTTTATTTTACTCTTTACGCCCTCGCTGTCTAAGTAGTCAAAGCACTCTGATCCAAGTTTGT
>JBAYXY010000015.1:0-10494 GCA_041673285.1 Minisyncoccota bacterium | reverse complement strand
CTCCTCTCCCTCTTTTTTATTTCTTGTAACAATATACATCCCCCTTCCTTCAAAAAATACTCGTCCCTTTGTTAAAACTTTTGCATCATTAGCATCAAACTTAGGATTAATCTTTAAGAGTTTTTTTAACTTTTTTGAATATTCTTTATCTGTTAAAATACATCCACCAGCAGGCATTGGTATCTCTAAAACACCAAACTTTAAAGCAAGCTCTAATTGTTTTTTCCTACTCTTGCCTGATATCTCATAAAACTCATCTCTTTTTACTAATCCTTTTTTTTCAGGAATTGTTAAAGGAAGTAATTTTGCTGACAAAGGCCTTAAAATTAAACCCTCTAAACCTGCTTGTTTTTCTAAAAAAAGAAGCTTTTCCTTGCTTTGAGAAAATGGACGTTGAGAAACAACCTCTCCTGTTGCAATAAAATCATAACCTTCTTTAAGCATCACCTCTTTTGCTTTTTTATACATTAAAAGATGACAATCCATACAAGGATTCATTCCTTGCCCTCTTCCATATTTTGGTTTTTTAACAATTTCTAAATGCTCTTCTCCCAAATCCACCTCTCCCTCAAAAAAACAAGATCCAAGGTTTAATTTAAAAACTTGAATCCCCTGTTTTTCTAAAATCTTTTGAACTAAAATAGAATCTAATCCTTTTGAATATAGAAGGAGTGCCTTTGTCATTTCCTTTTAATAAACCTATGCGCTTTTTTAAGCATATCAATATCATTTGAAAAACTTAAAGAGGAGAGCGCAGGTTCATACTTTACCCACTGATACCCAATATGCTCAAAAGAAACTCTCACTTTTTTTGTCGTTGTTTCAGCAATAAAAAATGTCACTGTTTTAAAAACTATTTTTCCTGATTTCTTGAAAGAATAATCAATTAAATATTTAAAATCATCTATAAATCTTAAATCCTTAATCCCTGTCTCTTCTACTGCTTCTCTCGCAGCCGTTTCCCTTTCAGTTTCTTCTCCCTCAATATGTCCCTTGGGAAAACCCCAATAATCAATCCCTTTCTTAGATAAAGATTGATAACGAAGTAAAAGATAATAAATTTTCTCCTTCTCTCTTCTAAAAATTATTAAACCCGCTGATTTTTCCATAAAAACTCTTTAATTTTATTAACTGATAATGTATTTATAACGTCCTTTTTTGTAAGCCATCCCCTTCTTGCTTGATAAACCCCATACTTCATTCTATCCATTTGATTTATTTTATGCGTATCTGTGTTTATAAAAAACTTACATCCTTTCTCTTTTGCTTTTTTTATATTATCATCACTCAAATCTAATCTTAAAGAAGAATTAACCTCAAGCAGTATCTTCTTAGTCTTAGCAAATTCAAATATTTTTTCAAGGTCAATCTCAAAAGCTTCTCTTCTATTAACAACTCTTCCTGTGGGGTGAACAAGGCAAGTAACATATGGATTAGACATTGCCTTTAAAACTCTTTCTGTCATCTCCTTTTTCTTCATTTTAAAATTAGTATGCACTCCAATATTTACATAATCAAGTTCTTTCAATGCACTATTTTTAATATCAAGTGACCCATCTTTCAAAATATTAACTTCAGCCCCATGAAATATTTGTATTTTATATTTTTTATTGAGCTTCTTTATTTCCCTTGCCTGCTCTCTTAACTGCTTTTCATCTAATCCTCTTTCTATTTTTAATTCTTTTGTGTGATCCGATATTCCAATATATTCATATTTTTTCTCTATTGCTCTTAAAACAATTTCTTCCATTGAAATCAAAGTTCCTGCAAAACTAGAATGCAGATGAAAATCTCCTTTAATATCTTTTAATTCTATTAATTTAGGAAGTTCAAATCTTAAAGCAGATTCAATCTCTCCCTTGTTTTCTCTAAGTTCAGGGGGAATATATTGTAACCCTAGTTTAGTATAAATGTCTTTTTCCTTTTCTCCTGCCTTAAATACATCATTTTTAAATAATCCATATTCATTTAATTTATAGCCTTTAGAAATCGCAAGTCTTCTTAAGGCTACATTGTGTTCCTTTGACCCAGTAAAATATTGAAGCGCAGAACCAAATGATTTTTCAGGAACAATTCTTAAGTCAACATTATAACCTTTCCTTACTTTAACCGAAGACTTTGTTTCTCCTCTTGCCCAAATTTTAATAACATCCTTAAACGAAACAAATTCATTCATAACTTTTAAAGGAAAAGAAGACGCTACTAATATATCAATATCCCCTATTGTTTCTTTTCTTCTTCTAAAAGAACCCGCTACTTTTATTCTCTTCACTTCCTTTAATTTTTTAAGCTCTGAAACTATCTCTGAAACATCAACAGAAACTTCTGAAATTAAATATCTTAATCCACTTAATTTAACAAAATCAATTGACTCTAAAATATTTTTCTGGCTCTTTTCTCCAAAACCTTTTAAATCTTTTAGTTTATTCTTTTCTATTGCATCTTTCAACTCTGCAATGTTTGTAATCCCAAGTTCTTTATTTAAAAATCTTATTCTCTTATAACCAAGTCCTTCTATTTTTAATAAATTTTTAAGGTCAAGCGCCTTTTTCTTTTTAAGCTCATCATAATAATTAATTTTTCCTGTTTCTAAATATTCTTCTATTTTTAAGGCAATACTTTTACCAACAAAAGGAATCTCCAAAACTCCCTTTAAACCCTTTTCACGATAAATATCTTTTACATTTTCTTTTAAATTATCAATCGAAAGTGCAGCCGTTTGATATGCTTTTGGCTTAAAAGGTACATTCTCTAAATCTAAATATTCTCCAATCTCAAATAATATTTTTGCTAATTCTTCATTTTTCATTTTTACAAAATTTTCTTTTTAAAAAATCATAGATCACCTTAAAAAATAATACAAATCCTAAAACAGAAACAATGACATCTCCTGCTCTTAAAAGCATTGAAAACATAGAAGACATCATTAGTGAAATGTTTAAATTCTCAAATACAAATACTTGTAAAAGCTCCTGAACACCCAAAGCTGCAGGAACAGGAATTAATGTGCTTAAAAAAGAAAAACTTAATATGGAGAAACTTTCATTAAGCAAAAGAATTTTCCCTAAGAAAAGTATAATGAGCCACACTCTTAAAAGCATTGCTAAAACTTTTAAAATTGAATAAAAATAGCTTCTCCATAAATCAATATTCGAAAGTCTAAAAAAATTAAAAACTATTTTTTCAACCTTTAAAACAAGACTTTCTTCTTTGTGCAAAACTTTTCTTAAAAAACTTTTCTTTTTAAAAACATAAAAATAAATAAAAGAAAGAATAAGGAGTGCAAATAAAATTAAACCTGCAAAAAGCATTGCAAATTTTTGAGAAGGAATTTGAATGGCATAAAAGAAATACAAAACACCAATCAGTATAACTATAATATTTACTGTCCACTCTACTACTCTTTCTATGAAAACAGATGCCAAAGCATTCTCCCACTTAACTCCTTTATGCTTTAAAAGAGATGCTCTAAAAAATTCACTTCCAAGTAAAGCCATTGGAAAAAAATACATTAAAGAAAAACCTCCTATATATATTTTAAAAATTTCTTTATTTGAAACTTTTTCATTTCCAAGGATTTTCTTCCATCTTAACGCTCCTAAATAAGCAATCAAAAAAGACAAAGCAATTATTATAAGTCCCTCTAAACTTAAAAAAACTTTAAAACTATTTAGTATAAAATCAAAACCTATAATATTCCCCACATAAAAAAATAATATTCCCCCAAAAATAATAGATAGTAAAAATAATAATAAAATTTTAATCATATTACTTTTTCATTAATAAATTCAATAATTTGATTCTTGTATTTTTGAAAAGGGTAATTATGACCCTTGATCTCAAAAGAAGCATTCAATGAAACCCCCTCTCCAATAATAAAATTTTTAATCCATCTTATCCAAGAATAAATAAATGCTGTTTTAAAAAGCTCTAAAACATTGCCATTTGATAACTCATCTTCATAATTTTCAATTAAAAGAATATTTTTATTATCACTTTTTACACCAAAAAAGGGCTTACCAAGTTCAATACTAAAAATATTTGGAATGTCTTTTGCCTTTTCCATAATCTCATCAGCTATAAGCGCACCATTAGAAAGTCCCAAAAACAATATTTTTTTATTCGTATTTTTAATCATAGAAAAAATATGTCTTCCTTGCTTTTCAAACAAAAAAAGATAATCTTTAATATAGCCAATCCTTCCAATTAAATGATCTTCTGTTCTAAAATATTGAACAATGGAAACCTTTAAACCTTTTTGCTTTAAATAATCCTCAATAAAATAAAGAAATGGATTTAAATCAAAAGCCTTCTTGTAATCAATAGTTCCCCACCCCCCTGTATTTATTATTATAATAATATCGCTTTTCTCTTCTGCTTTCTCAAAAGCTTTTTTAAACTTAGAAATATTTCTATTTAAAAAACAAAAATCAAACCACCAAAAAGAATATATAATTAAAACTACAACACCTACTAAAATACCATCTATCATAACAAACAATCTTTATTAATGTAGCATTTAACCTCTTTTTTCAAATCCTTTAAAAAAGAATCGTTTGCATATATATATCCGTCTTTCGTATAAACAGGCTCTATCAATAAATTTACTTGTTTTTTGCACCCTGTAAACTCAGAAATTCTCTGACTTAAATAATCATCTAGTTCCTTAAGATCCTTTTCATCTAAAACTCCATCCTTATTTAAATCAGCATAAATAAATTTATCTGGGTCAGTTAATAAGAAATTCAAATTGTTTTTCAAGATATCGTAATCTAAATAATCTATTTTTCCATCAAAATTAAGGTCTCCCAAACCATCACAAGGAGACAAAAGCTCTTTCTTATCATACTTTAAAAACATATCTCCTGTTTTGATGTTTAAAGGATAAATATAATCTCTTTCATTATCAGACAAGTAAGCTATTTTATTTAATTCAAAATTCACAAGCCCTGTATCTTTTATAGCCTGCACATCAAATTCAATCCTAACCCAATTAGGAACATCTTTTTTAATTCTTAAAAAACCTCTTTCTGTTAAATCCGCACTCGTCCAAACTTTAAGATTTTGAATCACAATATTTCCATCTTTTTCAAGTGCAAAATACATACCTGCTGTGTCATCGTCTTCATTAAAAGAAACCTTGCTAGGAATAAGTGCATCTCCCATACTAGAATCAATGTAAAAAGTCATTGTCACATGATTTGTTTTATCTGAATTTTTTTGAACCCCAATCAAAGCATTATCATACACTTTTGGCAAAAAAGTCTTCTTACAAATAGAAAAAAGTTCCCCTGACAAAACATATTTCTTAATCTCAATCGCGTCAATTACATTCACCTCACCATTCCCTGAAACATCCGCTCTCACTTTTTCATCCTCTGTTAATTCTTTATTCTCAAGTATTAATAAAATATCTTTTTCATCTATCACGCCATCATTATTAACATCTCCATAATTTCCGCATATTAAATTACTTCCTGAATAATTCAAATAAAATTTATTTGTTTCAATTAAAGCAGACATCGATTTTTCTTTTGAAAACTCATCTAAATAACTAATCTTGTTTAATGAGACTTTAGTATAAATAGGCTTTTCTTTAGCTCTTAATTTTATTTCCACAGAAACAAAAGCTTTATCTCCTTTTCCTATAAAAATATATCCGTCTTCTTTAATTTCTCCTCCCGAATTTAAAACCATCTCCCCTACAAAAACATTTTCATTATTTAAAAACTCAAAATCAAATCCGTCTACGTCAACATAAACATCTCCTTTTTCAGCCAATATATCAAAATTTATAATGACACTTGTTTCTGTTTTTAAAGTATTCTGAATTACATTAAAATTCTTATTAAACACAATTTTAGGAGTAGTTCCTTTTTTCAATTCCTTTTCAAAAGAGCAGATAGGAAAACTATCAATATTCCTATTTATAAAGCTTAAAAGAATTGCTTCATCTTTTTCATCAACAACCCCATCATTATTCAAATCTCCCTTTTTCTGTATATTATCTAAAACTGAACCAAATCTAAAACAATCTAAATCCTCTTTATTTATCACTCCATCAAAATTAAGGTCTCCATAATCTTCACAAGGAATTTTCAAATCCTCACTCTTCTCAACAAATAAAAGTGTTTCCATAATTTTATCAAAATTTGAAGTTTCTATAAATTTATCATATTTATCTCTTGAAGATTCAAATGAATATAAAGAAAATAAAAATCCTAAATCATCCTCAAAAACATAATACACATAATCAATATTCGCTAAAACTTCATTTCCATAATCTAAACTATTTTCAAAAGTATAAACCTTAAATTGAGAAGTTTCTTTTTCCCCTTTAACTTTCATATAAGAAAAAACATCTAAAATATAATTTTTAGAAACAAACTCTAACTTCTTAAAAATTAAATTTGTATTATTTCTTTCTTTTGGAAGCTCTATAAAATCATTCTGAATTATAGAATTAGACGGCAAAGACAAACTAAATCCAAACTCCTCGTTTTTATAATAAACTTCACTTTCCTCTTTTTCTGAACACTTATACCCATTCCAATTAAGCCTTTCTAAAACACACTCATTTGCTGATAAATTATGAGGATACTCTAAACATCTACCATAATAATCTAATTTTTCTTTATCTTCCTTTAAAAGACAGATATTATCATATGTTTTCTGAGACTTTGAACATACAGGAATATAAACATTTTCACATTTTGACTTTTTAGAAGGACTCAAAAGACTTAAAACAAAATCTTTTAAATCAGAAAAAGTACAAGAGCCTAGATCGGTTAAACTACACGCTTGCACACTATTAAAATTTAAACTTAAAATTAAACAAATTAAAAGGATTTTTTTATTCATATTTTTTGTCTTTACAATTATCTTATTTTCATATATTTTTAATATATGTCTATCAAAAAAAGAATTTTATTTTTTTGCCTTATTTTACTTTTAATTCTATCACATATTTTTGCTAATATCCACCCATATAAAGAAGGCATATTTCTAATTAAGGAAGGAGAAACTCTAAAAACAATTTCTCAAAATCTAAAAGAAGAAGGTTTTATTCAAAACTACCTCCCCTTTTATATCAAACTATACATCAGTCATAATCCAAAAGATATTAAGGCAGGTTCATATAGCTTAAACTCTTCCATGAAAAATTCAGAAATTGTTAAAAAGATTATTGAAGGAGATTCTATCAAAGAAAAAATAACTATAAACGAAGGCTTTACCATCAATGACATTGCTCTTTATTTAGAGAAAAAAGGATTATTTAATCAAGAAGACTTTTTTGCTATTGCAGGAAAATCAGAAATAGGTTGCCCCTCAAAAGATTTTTCAAATGAATTTGAATTTCTAAAAAATAAACCCAAAGAATTAAGCTTAGAAGGATTCCTCTTTCCTGACACGTATTATATAAGCCATAATGACACCCCAGAAATTATTATAAAGAAAATGCTTTCTAATTTTGAAAAAAAAGTTTGGGATAAAATAGAAGATAAAAACAATCTTTATAATATTCTAAAAACAGCATCTCTCATTGAAAAAGAAGTCTATAAAAATGAAGATAAAAAATTAGTCTCTTCTGTAATTTCAAATAGACTCGAAATTGATATGCTTCTTCAAATTGATGCATCCGTTCTTTATGCAACCAAAGGAAAAGGATTCAATCCAAATATAGATTCACCTTTTAACACATACAAATACAAAGGCCTTCCCATTACCCCTATTTGTAATCCAGGAAAAGAAAGTATTGACGCTGCTTTAAACCCAATCCCTAACAACTATTTCTATTATCTCTCAGCAAAAGACGGAACCACTTTTTTCAGTGAAAACTTTGAAGAGCATGTAAGAAACAAAAATCTTTACTTAAGATAATTCTCTTTTTTCTTTCGCTTTTTCATATGCATTAAAAAGATCCTTAGACTTTTTATTCCTGCACATATAAACAACACCCTGTACTAAATTAAATCTGCACTCGGGCATACCAACAATATGACATGCATTAAAAACATTAATTGCCTGATTTAATGCTAAAGAATTTTGAAGGCCAACATCTTCTGATGCAAAAACGATTAACCTTCTTGCTATGTATAAAGGATCCTCTCCTAATTCAAGCATTAAAACAAGACAATCTATAGCAGTCTCTTCCTTCCCTGCTCTCATTGATTTAATTAAAGAAGACATTGATAAAGACCTATTGTAAGAAACATTCTGTTTTTGAAAAGCTTCTTTTATTTCTTTTGCTTTAATCTCTTTATTTAAAGAAGAAACATAATCTAAAACATTTAAAGAAACTCTTGCATCACCATTACTTGCCTTGCTCAAAATTTTAATCGCATCCTCTTCTATTCTTATTCCTTGTGCAAGAACCGCTCTTTTAATTATTTTTTCTATCTCTTTTTCTTTTAATTTCTCAAAGGCAAAAACTCTGCATCTTGATAAAAGCGCAGCATTGATTTCAAAAAAGGGGTTTTCAGTTGTTGCTCCTATTAAAATAATTGTCCCATTTTCTATATAAGGTAAAAGCGCATCTTGTTGTTTTTTATTCCATCTATGAATCTCATCAATAAAAAGAATTGTTTTCTCTTTTAATCTTTTATTTAATTCAGCCCTTTCAACAATCGTTCTAAAATCCTTTACACCAGAACTTGTCGCACTTAACTCTTCAAAAAAAGCTTTTGTTTTTTTTGCAATAATCTTTGCTAATGTTGTTTTTCCTACTCCAGGAGGTCCATAAAAAATCAAAGAAGGAATATTATCTTCTTCAATCGCTTTTTTAAGCAAACTATTTTTACCTAAAATCTTTTCTTGCCCAATAAAATCCTCTAAATTTTTTGGTCTTAAATAATCTCCTAAAGGTTTCATAATAATGTTTGTTGTAAATATTCTTTTTTCTTTTCTTCCTTTCCAAATATTTTAACTTTCCCAAATTCCCCATCAAATCCAGGTATAATTTGAATGTCTCCCTCTCTCACCTTTTTAATTGCACATGCAACTTCTTCATTTACTCTTTTAATATTTAAAATATCTTCATAAAGTAAAATATTGAATTCAGATTTAAACTCATCTATTAATTTTAAATACTCTTTAGTAACTGTTTTTGTTAATGCTCCCACATCAAAAATCTCTGCTAAAATATCTCTTAAAGGAACCAAACTCTTAAACTTAGCCTCTACTTCTTTTAAGTCACTCAGTGCATTCACTCTATTTGAAACTCCCAAAACAAGTGGCTTAGAACAAACAGGACAAATCCCATTATACTTTTCCGTCTCCTCAAAAGAAAAATTAATATTACATTTTCTATGTCCATCATTAAAATACTTTCCTTCCTCTGGATAAAATTCAATTGTTTCTACAAGCTCATTTTTTTTAATCTTCTCTACAATCGCTTCATAATTAAAATCACAATCAAAGACGTTTGCTTCTCTTCCTAGTTTTTGAGGAGAATGTGCATCAGAATTCGACAAAAGCGTTCTTTCTCTACATTCCTTCATTTTCAAAAGCATTGAAGGATCTGCCGACAGTCCTGTTTCATATGCATAAATATATTCTGAAAGCTCTTCAAAGCAATCCTCTATTGAATCAAAACCTGAACGAGAACCATACAAAGAAAACCAAGGTGTCATAATATGAGCAGGAACAACTAAAACTTCTTTTGAAATGTTTAAAATAATTTTAAGAAATTCTTTTGCATCAAGTAAAAGTATTGGTCTTCCATCAGACTTTAAGTTATGTTTTAAAGACAACTCCCTATTTATTTTTTCTGCAATTTTTAAATTAGGGCAAATCAAAACTAAATGTACTTTTCTTGTTTTACTAAATTTAGAATAAATTAAACTAACCTCTCCTGTAATCACAAACTTTATTGATTGCACCCCTTTTAAAGTATAAAAACTAGATGCATCTAAGACTAGTTTTTCTTTTAATTCTGAAAACCACAAAGGATGAGTAAAGTCCCCTGTTCCTATAATATCTATTCCTTTTATTCTCCCCTTTCTATTTATTTCTTCCAAATTCATTCGTGGGCTCACTGCTCTTGAATACTTAGAATGAATATGAAAATCTGCAATCAATTTCATTAATTTAATTTTTCATTTTTTTCAAGCTCTAAAACAACCAATTTTACAAGTTCCTTAGGGTCAGTGTGATATATAATTGGCGTATTAACTCTCTTATTAATACCTTTTAAAAATCCTTTAATTTGATCAGCTGCTCCACCTGTTCCCTCTAAAACTCCAATAATCTTTCCTGTTTCAAAAGCTGTTAAAAACTCATGCATTGTTCCAGTCCTTCCAGAAACTATAATCATTGCCTCAGCTGCTTTTGTCATAATAATATCCCTGCCAGCATAATCAGCTCCTGTATAAATAATAACATCATAGGGGTCGCATGGCAGCTTATAAGATTTAATATGCGCAGCCTTTGTTTGAGCAGGAGAAAATCCAATATTTAATCCTTTAGCTTGACTATTGCCACAGCAAACTATAT
>JBAYXY010000014.1:0-10872 GCA_041673285.1 Minisyncoccota bacterium | reverse complement strand
TCATACACGTCGCCAGAGTGCATTCCACAGCCTGCAGGAATGTTTGCCCAGGAATGTCCAAATACAGAAGAACATCCTGTTGTTGACCAATTATAATATCCTGTCCATCCTGCTGGGCACGCTTCTTGATTATACGGTAAAGGTGCTGCCATTGTAAATCTACACACTCTTTGTCCTGGCTGAATTTCAACAACTTCGCCTCCTGCAGTTTCACAATCAGCTATTGTATGCATTCCACCTCCAATTGCTCCAATCCAAACAGAGGTTGTTTTTTCATCAGATCCTTTACTGTTGCTTACCTCTAGTTTATAATCATGGTCTTGATTCTCTGGTGCCTCATGAAGGTATGAGTAACTTGAAGTAACTGTTTTAGTCTCCGTTAATGTACCGTTTATATAGAGCTTAGCTGTAACGTTTTCCCCTCCATTATTAATGTTCGCTGTAATTTGTACTTTTCCTTTATAAGGAATATCACTTATTAGTCTTTCTACATTTAAAGATGTAACAACTGGCTCTGATATTGTCCCTCCCTGAAATGTCCCTGATAAAGGGTCTCTTGCACAAACAGAATAAGTTAAAGAAACACTGGCTGCGTCACTACAATTACTGCAATCACCTACGCAAGTTACTGGAATGCTGAAAGGTGAACTACTGACGGAGTGTTGAGCTCCAGCCCTATGGCAGACTGCATTTTGAGTATTTTTATAAACTTGAAAGAATAGTGGCATATCCACTCCATTTAAAGATGCTCTTGTGGTGTAAGTACAAGTAGTGCCATCATAATATGCTCCCACAACATTTTCTTGATTTTGATATTGCACAAAACCATCATGTAAAATAGGAACAAAACCCTCTGGACAAGCTGGAAATCCTAGCCCTGGATTATTCTTTGCAAACTGAGCGACGACAATATTTAATGTTGATGTTCCTGTAGCAGCTGTTGTGGCTGCCATGATTTCATTTGCGTGAAGTCCGTCAAGTTTGTCTGCATCAAGATTTTCAATGACTGGCTTATTCACATCAACGCTTTGCTCTTTATGACTCGTGTTGATCGGAACAGCGTAATCCGACGGCATCAACGTTGGCTCTGTCCAACTGAAAGCAATGTAAGAAGTAACGACTCCAAAAAGAATAATTCCTAAACCAATGTATATTTTATTTTTCATATTATTTTTTAATTTTACCTATTATTTGACTTTTATTAATAAATCCATATTGCCTTGAATCAAATACACTTACATCTACATTGTCTCCCAAGACTAAGTAGCCGTTTCTTGGTATTTGTTGATTAACAAGAGGTATGGTTAAGATTTTTTCTTTGATGCTATCTACTTTGTATTGTCTTCCTTCTGAATTAAGTAAATACTCTCCATTTATTTTAAGAAATCCTTGTTCAATCTCTAAGAGATCATCTGGCATTCCTAATATTTTTTTAATGTAATCTTCATCTCTTGTTTTAAAGTTAAAGATGACAATGTCTCCTCTTTGTATTTCATTGCAATTATAGTAGTTTTCATAAGTGGTTACTACTTCTCCGTCATTAATTAAGGGAAACATTGAATTTCCAGAGATTGTTCTTGTTTTAGTTTCAAAGCAATCAAAGCTTAATTCCTCTTCTTCTGTTTTTTCATTAAAAAAGGTAAAGTACAAAAAAACAGAAACTCCAATGATTGCTAAGAGTAGTAAAAGAAGTTTTTTATTTGTAACTTTGTTTTGTTCAGGCATACTTTAATTAGTAATATACCATATGTAAAATAATTGTGTCAACTAGCCACACTTATTACAACCCGAACACCCCTCTCTAAAATCTTTAAAAACTTTTCTTAATTCTTCTTTGCTTAAACTTTCTCCTGAAGAAACAATAACATTATTTATAACAACCAAGGGAAGTTCATAAAAACCACTTTCATCTTTTAAAAAAGCAACTTCAATTTCTTTAAATTCCAAAGCTACTTTTTTAGCATTTTCAAAAAGTTCCTTAGGTTTCTTTTTGTCTACAATTAAAACTTTCATAAGTTAAGCATAATAAAACTATTTTAATTGCGCAAGCTTTTTTTGATAAGTTATAGCAAAACGATGCGCCTCATCTCTTACATTTAAAAATAGTTTTTTATTCTTCTCTATAAAATCAATGAATTCCTTGTCTTTAGACCCATAAATAAATTCATCTTTTTTTCTATCCTTTCCTTTGGCAATGCCAAATACAAAAATTCCTTTAAATAATCTTTTCCCTAAATTAACTTGTGCCCTGCCTCCATCAACAAGCACTATATCAGGATATCCCCAATCCTCATGCTTTAATCTCCTCTCAAAAACCTCTTTTAAACAATCAATATCAGATTGTTTTAAAACTGTTTTAATTTTAAATCTTTTATACTCTTTTTTTAAAGGACCATTTAAGTCAAAAACTACCATACTCCCCACCTTATAATCCTTCCCCAAATTAGATATATCATATCCCTCTATTCTTTTTATAAAAGTCTCTTTTTTAAAAATATCTTCAACAAAACTTTTACTTATGAGTGCAGCATCTTGTATTTTTTGCAGTCTACTTATTTGAAACTTCACCCTACTTGCTTCTTCAAATTGTTCATTTTTTGCAAAGTTTTTCATTTGTTTTTCTAGATTCTTAATAACAGCCTTCTTATTTCCATTTAAAAATTGAACAAGGGGCTTTATTACTTGTTTATCGTATTCCTCTTTTTCAAGTAACCCCAAACAAACACCTAAACATTTTCTAATCTGAAAATCAAAACAAGCTCTTTTCTGATTGGGCTCACATCTTGAAATAAAAAAAAGCGCATGCAAAATCCTTACAAGCTCAGATGTTTTAATATTTGGATAAGGCCCAAACAGTTTCTTTATCTTCTTCTTATCAAAGTCCTTTAGATCGTGCTCTCTTATCGTCTTTAATTTAGGGAAATCCTCTTTTGTTAAATAAAGGTAAATCCAACTTTTATCATCTTTCCCCATCACATTGTATTTCGGTTTAAACTTCTTAATATATTTAGCTTCTAAAATAGCTGCTTCTAAGGCAGAATCAGTAACAATCCACTTAATATCATTTACCTCATTTATTAAAAGTTCTATCGGCCTCATATTCTTTGAATTAGAAAAATAGCTTCTCACTCTATTTCTTAAAGAAACTGCTTTTCCAACATATAAAAGTTCATCATTTTTATAAAAAAGATAAATTCCAGGCTTATCTTCTATATTTTGAATATTCATAATATATTTTTTAAATATTTCCCTGTATAAGAAATAGTGCTTTTTTTAGAAAGATCTTCAGGTGTTCCTTCTGCAATAACCTCTCCTCCAAGGTCTCCACCACCAGGACCTAAATCAATCACCCAATCTGCTGCTTTAATAAAATCTAAATTATGCTCAATCACAAGTACCGTATTTCCCAAAGAAACCAATTTCTGAATAACTTCAATTAATTTTTTAACATCCTCAAAATGAAGACCCGTTGTTGGCTCATCTAACAAATACAATGTTTTTGTTGTACTTCTTTTAGAAAGCTCTCTACTTAACTTAACTCTTTGTGCCTCTCCTCCAGAGAGTGTTCCTGCAGATTGTCCTAATCTTAAATAAGAAAGCCCAACATCATTTAATACTTTTAACTTATCAAAAATTTGAGGAATATCTTTAAAAAACAAAACTGCCTCTTCAATTGTCATCTCTAAAACTTCTGCAATATTTTTCCCTTTATAATGTATATCAAGCGTTTCCTTATTAAATCTTTTTCCATGGCAAATATCACAAACAACTTCAACATTTGGTAAAAAATGCATTTCTATTTCAAGAACTCCTCTGCCTTGGCAATGCTCACATCTTCCTTGATCTACATTAAAGCTAAATCTTCCTGCTTTAAATCCTTTAATCCTTGCTTCTTTAGTTGCTGCAAACAAATTTCTAATATAATCAAATACTTTAGTGTATGTTGCAGGATTAGACCTTGGTGTTCTTCCTATTCCTGATTGATCTATTTTTATTACTTTATCAATATATTCTAAATTCTTAATTTCAGAAACTTTCTTTTTAAAATCCTCAAACCTTATTTTTTTAAAATAAATATAGTCATAAATAACATCATTCATAAGCGTTGACTTTCCTGACCCTGAAACTCCAGTCAAACAAACAAACCTTTGCAAAGGAATTTTTGTATTAATATGCTTTAAATTATTAGCATAAGCATTCTTAATCTCAAGCATTGGAATTGTTTTATCAACTTTCCTCCTTGTCTTAGGTACATCTATTTCTAATTCTTTTCTCAAATATTTTCCTGTTAAGCTTTTCTCTTGATCTCCTATCATTTTAACATCAAGTTTATTCTCTGAATTAAAAAGCATTGTTTCAAGAGGTCCTGAAAAAACTATTTCACCACCGTGTTCTCCTGCCAAAGGGCCAAAATCAACAATCCAATCTGATGTTAAAATCGTATCTTCATCATGTTCAACCACAATAATTGTATTTCCCATATCACACAAATCCCTTAATGTTTTCACAAGCCTTTCATTATCTTTTTGATGAAGACCAATCGTAGGTTCATCTAAAACATAAAGGGCACCAACAAGTTTTGTTCCTACTTGGGAAGCTAATCTAATTCTTTGTGCTTCTCCTCCAGAGAGGGTTCCTGCCCTTCTATTTAAATCAATATATTCCAATCCAACATTAAGCATAAACTCCAAACGATTTCTAATCTCATTTAAAATAATTTCTGCAATTTCTTTTTCTTTTGCTGTTAGTTCTAAATTTGAAATAAAAGAGTAAGCCTCCTTAATATTTAAATTTGTAACATCCCAAATATTTTTAGAATTAATTTTAACAGAAAGAGCAGTTTGATTTAATCTTTTTCCTAAGCAAAAAGGGCACTCTTTTGTTGAAAAGATATTTTCAACTCCTAGTCCCTTACAAAATTCACAAGATCCATAGGGGCTATTAAAACTAAATAGTCTTGGCTCTATTTCAGGAAAACTAAATTCACATTCAGGACAAGAATAATTTGTATTAAAAATAATTTCTTCATTTTCCAATTTTAAAATTAAAAGTCCGTCTGACATTTGAGTCGCTGTTTCCACTGCTTCACTTAATCTAAATTCAAATTCTTTATCAAACTTAAAATCTTTAAATCTATCTATTACAATTTCAATTGTGTGTCTTTTTCCCTTTTCAATAAAAATTGTTTCATTTAATTTTTTAAACTCTGAATCAATTCGAACCTCTAAAAAACCAGCATCATATAAATCTTGAATTAGTTGATAATGTTCTCCTCTCTTCCCCCTTATAACAGGGGATAATATTAAAGCTTCTTTTTCCTTTCTTAACCTCTCTTTAATAATATCTATAATTTCATCAATTGATTTTCTATCAATTTTTGCCATACACATAGGACAATATGGCTTTCCAATCCTTGCAAACAAAATCCTTAAATAATCATATACATCCGTTAATGTAGCCACTGTCGATCTTGGATTTGCATTATGCATTTTTTGACTTATTGATATTGCAGGAGACAACCCTTCTATTTCATCAACATCTGGCTTTTGCATCCCTCCTAAAAATTGTCTAGCATAAGTAGACAAAGACTCTAAATACCTTCTTTGTCCTTCTGCAAAAATAGTATCAAAAGCCAAGCTAGATTTTCCTGACCCAGACAAGCCCGTAAACACAATCATCTTATCTCTAGGAAGCTCCAAAGAAACATTTTTAAGATTATGTTCTCTTGCTCCCTTTATAATTATCTTTTTTTGCATTTTTTTCTAATTCTCTTATCTCGTCTCTTAAAAGTGTTGCTAACTCAAACTCTAATTTCATTGCCGCCTCTTGCATTTGTTTTTTCTTTGCCTTTAAAATTTCTTTTAAATCTCTAGCATCTCCTAAAAGATCTATTCTTAATGTTTCTTTCTTCTCTTTTGTTAAACCAAATTGATCTAATATATTCGTTATTGCTTTTTCAATAGTCTTCGGTGTAATATTATTCTCCTTATTGTACTTTAATTGAAGCTTTCTTCTTCTTTTTGTTTCAGAAACTGCACTTTCAATAGAGGCAGTAACCTCCTCTGCATATAAAATAACTCTACCATTTTCATTTCTCGCTGCTCTTCCTATTGTTTGAATTAAACTCGTTTCATTTCTTAAAAAACCTTCTTTGTCAGCATCTAGTATCAAAACAAGTGACACCTCTGGAATATCTAGCCCCTCTCTAATTAAATTAACTCCAACAATAACGTCTATTAATCCTTTTCTTAAATCAGTAATAATTTCAACTCTTTCTAGTGTTTTAATATCAGAATGCAAATATTTTACTTTTAAATCCTTTTCTTCTAAAAAAGCAGTTAAATCTTCAGCCATTCTTTTAGTTAAAGTAGTCACTAATGTTTTTTCTCCTTTCTTCACCTGCTTTTCAACTTCTTTTATTAAATCATCTACCTGAGATAAATTTCTTGAAGTAGAAACAATTGGCCTAATCTCTATTTTTGGATCAACTAATCCTGTTGGCCTTACAATTTGCTCTACAACATTTTGGCTTAAATTAATTTCCTCCTTTGAAGGAGTTGCAGAAACATAAATAACATTTTTAATTAAGTCATTAAATTCAGAATACTTTAAAGGACGATTATCATAAGCTGATGGCAATCTAAAGCCATGCTCTATTAAAGATTTTTTTCTTGCTCTATCTCCATTATACATTGCTTTTAATTGCGGAAGAGTAACATGTGATTCATCTATAACCGTTAAAAAATCTTTTTGAGCTTCTTTAAAATAATCAAGCAATGTAAAAGGAGGCTCACCCTTTTTCCTTTTATCAAAATGTGCCGAATAATTTTCAATTCCTTGGCAATACCCTATATTCTCTATTAATTCAAGATCATAATTAACCCTTCTTTTAAGCCTTTCATATTCTAAAATCTTACCCTGGCTTTTAAAATATTCTAATCTCTCATGAAGTTCTTTTCTAATACTACTAATAGCAGAATATTTTTCATTTTCATTAATAATATAATGCGTTGCGGGAAATATACTCACCTTATCTAAATCTCTGATATGCTCTCTTGTAATATAATCTAAAAGCTCTATCTTCTCTATTTTATCTGATATTATAAAACGATAAATTGCTTTTTCATTAACAGGCATCAGCTCAAGCGTTTGTCCTCTTAAGCGGAAAGATCCTCTTTTAAGATCACTCGTCGTTCTTTCAAAATGAATCTCAATTAATTTTAAAGCAAGCTCGCTATGCTTTATACTATCTCCTTTGTTAAATTCAAAAACGATTTTCTCATACTCTTTAGGAGACCCTAAACCATAAATAGCAGAAACAGACGCAACAATAATCACATCTTCTCTTGTTAAAAGTGCCTGTGTAGAAGCATGTCTTAATCTGTCAATCTCGTCATTTATCTGTGCCTCTTTTTCAATATATGTATCCGTGTTCGGTAAATAACTTTCTGGCTGATAATAATCATAATAGCTAACAAAATATTCTACAGCATTTTTTTTAAAAAACTCTCTAAACTCATTACACAGTTGTGCAGCCAGTGTCTTATTATGAGAAATAACAAGTGTCGGTTTTTTAAATTTTTGAATTACATTTGCTACTGTAAATGTTTTTCCAGAACCAGTCACTCCTAAAAGCGTTTGCCTATTTAGTCCTTTTTTAAATCCTGAAAAAAGACCCTCAATTGCCTTAGGTTGATCTCCTCCTGGTTTAAATTTTGTTTCTAACTTAAAATTCATGGTAAAGAATACTTACCAAATTTAATTACATAAATCAATACAATTTAAGAGTTCTTTTATTTTACCCTGTAAACAATCGTTATATTAGATACAATACTATTTTCTCCTACCTGAATTGATGGACTGTTCGCTGTTGAATCAAGACTCATCTCTTTTAGTGCAAACCCCTCCATGACAGGATAATATACTCCATAATCTTCATAAAAATTAACGATATTTTTAATAGAAATACCTAAATCTTTTTCTAGCTTTTGAGCTTTATTTCTAGCATCTTTAATAGCCATTTCTCTAGCTTGCTCTTTTAAATCTTCATTATTATCAATTACAAATTGAAGATTACTAATATCATTAGCACCTTTTTCTGTTGCTCCCTCAATAATATCTCCTACGATCTCCAAATCTCTTACTTTAATCGTTAAGCTTTGTCTAATTTCATAACCAGCCAAATAACGATTTCTATAATCATTATAATATTCATATCTTGGCGTAACACTATACTGACTAGTTTTAATATCCTTCTCCTCTATATTATTTTCTTTTAAAAACTCAATAATTGCATTTCCTTTTGCAGTATTCTCACTACTTGCAATCTTTAAATCTTTGTTCTCAGAAACAACACTTAATGTTATTGTAGCCACATCAGGCTTTGCATAAATCTCAGCAAACCCAGTTACTGATATTAAATTATCTCTATCTTTATCTTTCCCTAAATTAAAAACCAAAAAAGGTAAAGAAATAATTAAAACAAAAATAAAAATATTTATTAAGTTTTTAAATGTTTTATTTGATTGTATATTTTCCATTTTTTTATTTTTCATTAATGTCAAATTCTAAAAGGTCATCATATGGCCCATAGACTTGATCCATTAAAATTACGTAATATTTATTATCCTTTTCAAAAGAAAAGCCTAAGTTATCTTCATAAAATTCCATTACTGGCTTTTTAAGATAAGGTCCCCTTGCCTTTCCATTTATATTAACATACCATTTTTGATTGTAACTCATCAAAACCCCCCACTCCGCTTCATTATAAACAAGATCCGCTTCACTATAAGGACCAAACTCTTCATCATCTATAATAACAATAACACCTCCATCTCTTTTTTCATAAATCAAAATCTCTGTATCTTTAATCAACGCCTCCTCTTTTAAAACAAACATAACTTCTTCAATTTCTTCAATCTCTTCAATTTCTTCAATTTCTTCAATCTCTTCAATTTCTTCCTCGATTGTAGACATGGCACAAGACGCATTATCTTTATTACAATAAAAAACATCAATATCTCCTATAAAATTATTATCTACACAAAAGCTTTTACCATCATTTGTTAAAGCAAAGCAATATAATTGATTCTTGCTATCAATATTGCTTACTATATTCCTTGACCCTAATTCTTTTAATTTCTCTACAATATTTAAAACCTCAGGATTTTTATTAAACAAAGCAATGTCATTTTCTAAAATATTTCTAATTTTAAAAAGTTCATCATTGATCTCTTGAATAACATTAACCTCTTCCTCTTCATTAAAAATAACCTCCTCTGGCTTTGAAAACAATGAAAATAAAATGAAAATTATTCCTCCTAAAGAAAGTAAAACTAATCCTAAAATTAAAATTGTTTTTTTATCTACCATATTTTATCTTTTAATTATATAAATCATGGCCTCTTTTTGAATACAATAATATCCTTTGTCATGCTTCCAATCCTCATCTAAATAACTCCTGCTTTTATCTAGGTTAGACAAAGAAAACTCAGCACATAGTTTATAAACTCCGTCTTCAACAATCCCATAATCATAATCACTGATTTCTAAATATTTTACAGGACGAAGCTCTTTAAGGCTAACAGGAAGAACCTCATTACTATTGTAATAATCATCAATAGCAAATTTAATATTATTAAAATCTCTTAAAATATTCTCATCTAATTTTCTACCACGTGCCTCTTTAGGAGACTCTATCATTAAAAGCGATGAAACAAGACTAAAAATAATTAAAATCAAAGAAAAAATAAAAAACAATCTATTCACTTTCCCTTTTTCAAAATCTTGTCTTTTAATATCATAAAAATAAAAGCCAAAAACTAGAACAGCTATAAATAAAATACTTAAAACTTTCAAAATAAAACTCGTAGTCAATGCTCCGCTTAAAAAACTATTTAGGATTCCAATCAAAGAGCTTATTACAATAATACTTGAAACAAATAATATAAAGTAAATCATCCATTTTCTTACTCCTGCATCTTTATCAAACTCACCGCTTTTCAAATTTGCATAAATTCTATTCATTATAAAATAAAAAACAGGAGCTGCTATTAAAATTGAAGAAAAAGCAGACTTTAATACGGTGTCACTATAATAAAAAGCTTCTAAAGAATCAGGAAAAAACTTATCAATAATTTCAAATAAAACCGTTCCAAAAGAGATTGTCGTTATAAATAACGTCACAAGTGAAAGCATATAATAAAATGCACATTTAGCTAAATTCATACTATTATAATATCATACGGACAAAAAGTGTCAACAAAATTGTGGAAAAATGACTTCTTGATTTTAAAAAAAATACAAGTATAATAATTATAGAGATAATAATTAAATAAAATAAAACTATGAATATTCAATGGAACAAAACAACACCCTTTTCATTAATAACAGCAATCATTCTTTTTATTGCAGTATTTGCACTAGGTTTTTATTTAGGACAAAAATGGGGCACAGCCAAAGCCATTTTAGAACTAAATCAAGAATTTAATGAAGAATATGTTCCTATTAATGATAATGGCAATGTAGAAAACAACTACATCTATGCTACATTTACTTGTGAAAACAACAAAATAATTTATGCAACTTTTTTTAATGATAACGTTCAATTATATTTAAATGATGATCGAGACTTCCTTCTTTCTCAAACAATATCTGCGTCTGGAGCACGTTATGCAACAGAAGATGAATCATTTGTTTTCTGGAACAAAGGAAATACAGCTTTCATTGAAGAAGATGGTCTCATCACTTATGAAAATTGCATAGAAGAAACCTATTGACTTCAACTTCAAAATATAGTACAAATACATTATTCCGCCCTTTATGGGCGGGTTTAATTTTGTTAAATTATGGAAATCAGAAATATCGCCATCA
>JBAYXY010000013.1:0-11363 GCA_041673285.1 Minisyncoccota bacterium | reverse complement strand
CATTTCTAAATTGCTCGCTGTATGACATTTCTATTTTGCTCTTACATAAAGTGTTGATAAGATTGACCAAATTAATTTTTTTTGCTAAGGTGAGGTTATAAATTAAAGAAAAGTTATGAGTATTACATATAATCCAAAAAAGAAAAAAAGATCAAGAACACATGGCTTTCTTGCAAGGACTAGAAGCAATTCAGGAAAGGCAGTTTTAAAAAGACGAAGGGCAAAAAAAAGGACAAGGCTAACTGTTTAATTTTTAATGCTAAAACAAAATAGGCTTAAAAAAAAGAAAGATTTTGAAAGAGTTTATAAAAAAGGAAGAGGATTTAAAGCAGATTCTCTTTTTTTAAAAATATTAGAAAATAAGGAGGGGTTTTTGCGAGTAGGGATTGTTGTTTCCAAGAAAGTGTCAAAGAAAGCAGTAAAAAGGAATAAGATTAAAAGAAGAATCAGAAATATTGTAAGGAACATAAATTTGAAGCAAGGGTTTGATATAATATTAATTGCTTATCCTAATATTTTAAACAAAGAGTTTTATCAAATAAAAAAAGAAATAGAAGATTTAATTAAAAAAACAAAATGTTTGGATTTATAGGGACATTATTTAACACATTTTTATTCATACCAATATTTAACTTTTTAATATGGTTATATGGTTTAGTAGGAAGCTTTGGTTTTGCAATCATCATATTAACCGTGCTTATTCGGTTAATGCTCTACCCTCTTAATGACAAGTCGTTAAAAGCTCAAAAGGAGGTTCAAGAGATACAACCGCTTGTTAAAGAAATACAAGTTAAGTATAAAGAGGATAGTCAAAAGCAGGCAGAGGAATTGCTAAAGCTTTATAAGGAGAAAAAGTTTAATCCATTTTCAGGCTTTCTATACATATTCTTGCAAATACCGATTATTATTGCACTTTTTCAAGTGATTAAAAGAATTGCAGATCCAGAAACAAACCTCATAGAATATGTTTATCCTTTTATTAACTTTAGCGGAACCATTGACCCTATATTTTTTCAAATGAATTTATCAGAACCAAACTCTCCGTTTGCTTTTATTGTAGCGATGACTCAACTTTTACAAGTAAAATTAATGCAACCAAAGGAAGTTTCAGAAAAAAATGAAGCAGAGAAGATGCAAAGTATGATACAAAAACAAATGATGTTTATACTTCCAATCTTTACCTTTATTATTCTCTCTAAATTGCCTTCTGCAATTGGGATTTACTGGATGATTATAACGATAGTAACAATAATTCAACAAAAGATAATTTTAAAAAAATAGGGATATGTTAGAAACAAAAGTAAATGAAAAAACAAAGGAGTTCTTTAAGGTAATGGGATATGATGTTGAAACGGAAATAAATTATGAAAAAGATGAAAATCTTTTGGAAATTAATGTGATTAATTTAGAAGATGCTAAAATATTGATAGGAAGACAAGGTTCTGTTTTATCCTGCATTCAACTTCTTTTAAGAAGAATACTGAAAAAAGAACTTGAAAAAGATGTCTATATCTTCCTTGATATTGATAATTACAAAAAGAATAAAGTGAATAGCTATAAAAGTATTGCTAATTCAGCAGCTGAGGAAGTCATCACAACGATGCAAGAAAAGGTTTTACCTCCTTTATCTTCTTTTGCAAGAAGAATAATACATTTAGAGCTTGCTAAAAGAGATGATGTTCTAACTGAAAGTATCGGAGAAGGAGATCAAAGAAGGCTTGTTGTAAAGCCTAAGTTATAGGTTTTGTCTTTTTTTAATTTGTTCAGGGTCTGTTGTAATAATTTGATCTTCTGTGTAGGAAGCCACGATTCTGATAGCAACATGCTTTTGTCCTGCAAAAAAGATACCCTCTCCAACGGGAACTTCTAATAAAAGAAGTTTTTCTTGTTCGGTTAACATAAAGGTTTCTTTGATTAAATCAATGCCTGCGGGACTTTGTTTTAAAAGAAGCTGAATAGATGAGTTTGTAATGATAGGTTTTCCATAGCTTGATTTCATAAAGTCTGAAACATCTTGTGTGATTGTAGTCACTCCTAACCAATATTTCCTGCCTCTTTTGCATAAACCAAATAAGAAGGAGGCGCCATCTTCATTTTGCATCATCCACCAAGCTTCGTCTACAATTAAGATTCGCTTTTTTAAGGAAGACCTTACTGTATTCCAGATATAGCGCATAATGATAAACATGGCGATTGGCCTTAGCTCATCTTCAATATCTCTTATTCCAAAAACTGTTAAAGCGCTTCTTGCATGCACATTAGACTTGTTGTTAAAGAATTGAGAAAATGTTCCTTTTGTGTATTTTCTTAATTTTTCAGTTAAGGCTTGTGCTCCATCCATTCCTTCTAAAACTGCCTCTAAGTCAGATAAGAGCGGAATGTTTGCTTGCCATGTTCTGGGGTCTGATTCTACTGTAATATCTCTTGCTGCATAAGTTTCACTTAAAGCTCTATCAATAATAGCGTCTTCTTCGGGGGTTAGTCCTCCAAGCATGATTCTGATTAACCCCACAAGGTTAATAATGTTAGACCTTAAAATGTCTTCTGGATTTTCCCCTTCCCGAACTTCAGGAAGGTCAAAGGGGTTAATGTGACTGTCTGAACTTAAAGAAATGTTATAGAATGAACCACCTGTGGCGTCGGCTAATGTTTTGTATTCATTTTCAGGATCCATAATAATGCAATCGATGCCAATCATAAGAGATCTTAAGATTTCAAGTTTAACTGCATAAGATTTTCCAGAACCAGATTTTGCAAAAATAACCATATTTGCATTTTCTAAACTAAACCTGTCAAATAAAACAAGAGAGTTGTTGTGTTTGTTGATTCCAAAAAGTATTCCCTCGTTAGAGCTTAAATCAAATGAGATAAAAGGAAAAATACTAGATAAGGGAGATGTGTTTAAAGTGGTGTGAACACCCAAACTATCTAATCCATAAGGAAAAGTTGATAAAAGTCCTTCTTTTTGTTGATACAAGGCAGGTTTAATGTAGATGAGCCTTGATTCTAGAATTGATCTTAAAGTGGTTTCTATTTGAATGAGTTCTTTTCTTTCTTTTGCGTAGACCGTGATATATAGTCCAAACTTGAACATTTTCTCCTGAGCTGTCTGAAGGCTATTTCTTAAACCCTCTAAATCACGATAAGCAGTTTCAAGTGCGGGATCAGAGATGAGTCCTTTTTCCTCTCTGTCATTTAGCTCTGCTTGCACTTCAGTTACCTTTCTTCTTAATTGTTTTAAAACTGTTTCTGTTTCAATGGGATGAAGGAAAAAAGAAATATCTAAGGGAATATCTAAATTAATAATCGGTGAAAGCCACCCTGTGTTTAAATACCGAGGGTAGGAAAAGATAAAATAGGTCTTTGTTAAAACCTCTCCAATTTCGCCATCTTTTGGATTTATTTTAATAGAAGCAGGAGCAATAATATCTCTTTCGTTAATAAGCTCTTCTCCGAATAATTTATGTTGTTCTTGTTTTTTCTTTTTTTTGAACATATTATTTTGTAAGTTCAGGTGGCAGTTCTGGATAATATCCATATTCTGCCTCTTGTGGATGATGATTGGCCCATAAAAATTCAATAATCTCAGCAGTGTTTAAAGGAGCAGAATTTAAACCGCACCTTCTAAGGCCTAGTGAAACATATTCCATTCTTTGATATAATTGATATTTGGCTGCTTGGAATTTTTGTTCTGTTAGGGCTCCCTTTTTTTCATTTTCTTTTTCAGGAATAAAATTTGTTAATTCTACTAAAGGAAAATAAGGGAGAACAACGTAAAAGTTTTTTGTCATAATAGATCCGCCTCCAATGATTTCTTGAATAAAGTTAATGTATTCTGTTGTTTGAAGTCTTAAAAGGTCGTTTTTTTGTTCAGCTTCCATTTTTTTCAATCTATCAATATAGCCTGTCATGTTGATTCTCCTTGATGTGACAAGGATTTGTGTTTGAAAGTCAAGTGAGTTTAAAAAGTTTTGAAACTGGTAAATAATGGCTGTTTGTTCGTCTGCTGATTTTAAACCAAAGTTAAGAGAAGAAACGATTAAAACTCCTCTTAAAGATTGATTCTTAAGAATGATAATACCTTCCCTTATTTTCTCAACTGGTATAAAGTCTTGTGTTGGAACTTTGTTTGAAGCCATTTTTATAATAAATCAATTTTGTTTTGAAGCTCTGATAAACTTCCCCTTTTTTGAACTAATCCCTCAAAAGGGTCTTTCTCTTTTTCTAAGTCAGTGGGGGTTTTTAGCTCTACTTTAAGGAAAACTGGGGATTCCTTTCTTTTCCAGAGATAGAGTTTTGGCATAATGCTAAACATTAAAAAATACCCCATCATTTGCGTAAACGGTCTTCCATCAATTTTTAGAAAGGCGAGCACAAGAGCTACTCCTGCTATTATACTTGATAAGATTAAAAAAAGAAATAGGTTTTCTTCTCCAAAGGAGAAATACATTATAAAGACAAGGCCACCTGAAATTCCAACGATCATAGATTGCTTTAATGTTAATGGGCCTACTATCTTTGCTTCCTCTTCTATAAATTGTGGAACTCTGTACTGCATTGACTACTATTATACCACGAAAAGAATTTTAAGCAATAATTTATTTGACATTATCTTCTTTTTATTTTATGCTATAATTGTTCTTTAACAATTAGGAGGATTAAGATGGAAATTAAACACAGCATTCCGTTTGTATATGCAAAAGCATTTGCATATGTCTTCGTACCGCCGTTGATTGCCTATTTTTTCTTGCCGTACTCTTTGGGTGTGGCTTTGCTAAGTTTTGTCTATATTTTGATTGCAGGGTTTTTTACAATATACTTGTACTTAGCCAAGGAGGGAGTTTGCTTCTTGTTTGCGCTGGAAAATATTGCCACTCTGATTCAAAGCGGAGGACAATTCTCGGGAGTTGTTTACAGCTCACGCGACCTATATGTGAATGACGATTTTGAAGTCATTTATAGAGAAAAGAAAAGGAGGAGAAGGAATTGGCTGGGAGGATTGACCCTTTATGGGATCACTCCGCATATGGACATTCTTTTTATTCCCTTGAACCATAATAAACTTTTGGAAAAAAGGAATGACGCTTCGCAAGAGATACAATACTATGTGCAAAAAACAATAAAACAAACGTCGCGAATTGACCTTAAGATTACGAATTACCCCATGTTTTTTGGGGAAATGGAAACTAAGGACAGGATTCAGATTTTTGTGATCCTTGTGGTTACATTAAGAGTCTCTAATATTTATACATTTCTGAGGAACCGCGACCCCTATGGTCGCTTGGAGGAATTCCTATTGGCTGCCTTTAGGGACTTTGTCCGTAGCTTTAGTACGGACGAGCTCATAGGAAAAGGTATTGGAGAAGAAATTGAAGCAACGGAGATGGTCTCCATGCTTGGCAAGCAATTCTTTGATTACTTGACTTCTTCTCCGAGCAAGACAAATATTCGGATTGAAGTTAATGATAGAAGGATGAAAATTGAAGATCTCGGACTCGAGATTATAAATTTCTCGGTTCTTGATATCGGCCTCAAGGATGAAGCTGCCAGAAAAGCGGCGGAGCTCCTTTACGAGGCAACAAAAAAAGCTGAGGTTATTCTTATTGAAGCAGAGGCCGAGGCGGACAAGATTGGAATCCTTGCAAATGCGGAAGCTAATCGCATAGAAGTGATTGGCAGAATGTGTGAGAAATTCAATGTTAGCGTTTCACTGAAACTGCTTCTTGAAAAAATGGGGGTTGCTGAGGCAAACTACCTGTTCTACCATGGTGATTTCGCAAAGGGAATCCCCAAGGGGACGGTTCCCCAATTCACGGAGGACGACTTTAAGCGACTTCTTGAGAAGGTGCTTGAAGAATATAAATAAACCGTAGAAACATTTCTACGGTCTTTTTTTAAGGTTTTTTTCTTTTTGCTCCTGTTTCATCTTCTGGCTTTTGTGCTATATTTGGTGAGTCAGGTATTTGCCTGCCTGCTGATGTTTCATCTCCTGGCTTTTGTGCTACATTTGGTGAGTCAGGTGTTTGCCTGCCTACTCCTGTTTCTGGTGGTTTTTGAAACGAACCTAAGGTTGTTTGGTCTTCGTGAATTGCCCTTTCAATTACCCTTTCGGTTCTTTCTTCTGTTTGTGCTCGGCCTCGAGCATATGCAGACCCCTCAGAAGTTAAGTATTTATGCAATGATGGGTTTTCTCTTTCTGCTATTTCTGTTATTCTCTCAAAGTTTTGGTTGATAGTGTTAACAAACTCATTATCATCTGCTTTTTGTCCAAATTCTTTGCCTTTCCAATGTTTGGCAGCAGCTTCAATGACTTGAGGACTTTCAAAGGCTTTGTTTTGAATGTCTAAACATTTTGCTCCTGTTGCTTCCCTAATGACATCTTCTACACTATTTCCTCCAAATTGCCTTACTCTATCATCATCTCCATCATCTCCTCTAATGGAGATTCTTGCAATCCTATTTCTTAAATCTTCTCCGCCGATAACAACAGCGTTTTGAACTTGTTTCATTAAGGCTTTGTTTTCTTCGTTTTGTTCCATGAACTTGCCAATTTCTCCTGATTCCATGCCCTTTAGGGCACCTGCAATGTTATGTGTATTAAGCGTGCCTTTTCCAATTTTAAGTTTGCCGATTTCAGTAGAAATGACTTTCTTTAACTCTTCGGCTGTTAAGTCTCCATACTTCTTTGAGTCTGCGTCTAGCATTTGCTCAACTTCCCTTTGGGCACCCCCTGGGGCTTCTCTTCTAATGTGCTTTCTCCATGCTTGGAAAGGCTTTGCTAAAACGCCTTCAGCTTGAGACCCTCTGTAGCTTCCTTCTCCGTGCTTCTGATCATAGGCTTCTTTTCCTAATGCTCTTCTTTCCTCTGCTTCCTTTTCTCTTTCAGCTTCCCATTTTACGATATCTCTTTTAACATGTGGCTTTAACATATCTGTTGTTTTTCCTGTAAGTCCTTTTGCTCGGCCAATTAGCTCTTGTCCCATTGATGGTAGCCATCCTTTTGCTAAGATTACGCAAACGACTACCATATAGCAGAAGAGGAAAATGTAGTTGATGAAGAAGCTTGGAACCACGGATCCTATGAGAGGAATATCCTTAAGTGGATTCCCTTCAATTATTGCTCCAGCCCCTGTCATTCCAAAAAGCTTGAACCCAAGTCCTAAAAAGAAAATGAGAATAACTCCTGCAAAGAGCCATTCTTTTAATGTTTCAGCCCATTTATTAAATAAGTCACTTAATCCAGGAATTTCACTTTTATAAAGAACGACTGCGAGGGGTGCTGTTATTGCTAAAATCCACAAAAAGCAAATTCTTATTAAAAGGATTCCTGCAAGCAAAAAGAACATAGAGCCTATCATAAAGTTTAGAATGATTGTAAAGACTAGAACAGGAATCCATCCAGTTACTGACAATGTTACGAAAGTTATTCCTGTAATAACAATTGATATTATATTTGCAACTGGAGCTAATGATGCTATAATCTCCCCTATTGATAAGAGAACGAGTTCTAGAAACGACATATAGGAATACTGGAAAAGAGCTTGTTTTGCATCAGATGCTAGTGTTGCTGTTGGTGAACTTGAAAATACATTAACGATAGCATCCTGAAGTAATCCTGCAACATCAATTAAGGCACCCATTAGGAAAAGACTAAAGTTTACAATAAGAGCTACTCCGATTAACTTAAATAGTGTTTGTTGTGCTTTTGCAGAATCTCCTTTAAGTATAATGTTTAATCCTGTCCAAACAAAGGAAAGCACGATTACTAAATTAGCAATACCTGACATGAGTCCCCATCCCCCAACAATTAAGGGGTTGTCCATAATATTAACACTTAATCCCATTGTCCAATCTAAGAGACACGAAGCTATTCCTAGGTATGCCATTGATTCTGCAATAACTAAGACAGCAAAAATAAGATATTTTCTTGAGCTTGAATCTAGGAAATCAAGAGCATCTAGTTGAAGAGCGAAAGCGTCCATAATACCAAGTGCGTCTGCGCTCACTAATTGCGGAATGAAGAATAAGCAACTTAATATGGTTGCTACTAGAAGAACAAGCTTGTTTCTCTTAAGAAAGTTTATCATTTGGTTAATAAATTAATTTTGAAATTAGCATTCATTAAATTATATCACAAAAGAAAATTTTAAAAAGACTTGACTTATTTTAATATTTATTATATAGTTAAAATAGTAAAGAAAAAAGGGAGGTGAAAAATATGAGAGGACAACCCGCGATGAGGATGTCCAGGAGGACCTTCTGGGTTCTCGTCGCCATCGGGCTGGGCTTCGGCCTCTTTCAGGTCATAGTTATAATGACCTGAAGGAGGGGGCGGGCGTGGCAATAATGTATTTCATTATTGCCTTTTTAAATACAAAAAAAACTTGACTTGTTTTGATGTTTATTATATGATTTAGACAGTAAAAGTAAGAAGGAGGTGAGAAAAATGGAAGAAAACGAAGACGTTTGCGTCTTTAACATGGACAAGTATGTGAAATACATACTTGTTGCCTTCCTGCTCTTTGCAGGAGTGGGGCTTTGTGTAATCAAACTCCTCCCTCGAATCCTGTTCTGAGGGAGTGTAACATAGGGCAATAGCACCAACCGCTATTGCCTTTTAAATTAGTTTTCTACTAACTTAAAACACATTACTCTTTCAGGATCAGCTGTGGTAAAATCAGCAATATTATCTATTGGGTAGGAAACATTGGCGACTCCACCCCATAAATCAGCTAGTGCAACACAATTTCGCTCGTAATAAAAATAGAGCTTGCAGTCAGTTCCCATAGATTCTATGTAGTAATTTCCATGATCCTCTATTAGGATATTTGCAAGACTTTCTGAATACTCAGGGTCAGTTGGAGTAATAACCCTTTCTTTCCTGTCTGCAATAAATCTTCCTTGAGGGTCTGTTGTATAAGTTGTTTTTACTTCAGTGACAGTAGGAGTGCTAAAGAACTTAACCGCGTTGTAAACTTCGGTGTCAATTTTAAAAAGGTCTGCTTTTTTGTAAGTTTTTCCAACCTCTACAATAACTCCTGTGCTTGGTCCCTTAATGTCCTTATACCCAGAGTTCTTATCTTGATTGGATGCTTTTCCATCTTTGTAGAGCTTTGCAAAGGCACATTTTGAAGTAATTTCATAAGAGATAAAGCTTTGATTTTCCAAAGGATTTGAGGTGAAAATGTCTGGACTAATATCAAGCTGAACTAATTTAGGATTAATTGTATTTAAAATTAAGTAGGTTCCAAGAAGGAGTGCTAGGCCAAGAAAAGAGGCTTTAATTCTTTCCTTGGATTCAGTTAATTTATTAGAGTTTCCTGCTGAGGTTAAATAGGTAAAACCTGCGTAAATAATGGAAATGAAAGCAAGGAGGGCGCCGATTGAAATGCCCCATTCGTAAAGGTATTGGGTAAGATCTGCAAGAGAGTTTGTGCCTCCCTGCACGAGATTTGTGGTTATATCTGTTCCCATGGGAGATTTTGGCCAATCAATATTAAGCTTTCTTGCGAAAACTGAAAAACTAGGAAGAAGTCCTAAAAGAACAAGAAGTCCTGTTTTTTTAATCCATTTGGTTTTCATTTTTCTATTGTATCATAATTAAAAACTATTTAAAACCATTGTTTCTTTATAATTCAAGATTTCTGTTTTGTTTAAGAGATTGTCAAAGGCTTCTTTTACTTCGCTTATAGAGGAACTTAAAGTGGTTAAAGACAAAACAAGGTATTCTTCTGTATTTGTTTGAACGACTTTTTGCATAACCATTGTTCTTTGAGGTGTTCCCATATTAAATTCTATAAGAAAGGCGTTGTCTTCAAAGATTTTAGTAATTTCTCCATAGGATTCTTGAATCTTTTGAGAATAGCTTTCTTTTTCAAAATGATCTATTTTAGTAATGGTGTAAATCCAAGGATTGGGGCTTTCTTCGGTTAGTAAATAGGCGTTTAAAAGTGTTGCTCCTGATTTGTTAAAAATGTCATTTGATGTTTGGCCTCCTTGATTTACAAGCCATTCTTTTTCTAATGTAACGTTAATGTCGTCATTTTGAATGGTGCCTCCTCCCATTTTTTCTAAAACAGTATTGTAATCTGCATCAAAGTTTTCTTTGATGGATTCGTGATCTATTTGAATAAGGGGGCCAGGCGTTTTTAAATTTTTTAAGCCAAGGTTTACTGAATAGAAACCTAAACCTAAGATTAGGATAAAGCCGAAGATTAATGTTAATAATGTTTTTTTGCTCATATGTTTTTAAAAAGGATCCCACCAGTTATGAAAGAAACTCATGCTAGGATCAACAAACATTAAAAATGCGTTAATAACAGTCCAGGATAATAATATGATTAAGAATCCTATGCCCACTGCTTTCCAGATCTCTTTTGATTTTTGCATTAAGTCCATGGCTGGATTTTCAAAGTTAATCAGTAAATGGAAAATGTATAAGGCACCGTTATAGAGTAATAATACAATAAAAATTGCTGGAAGTAAACGGCCTAAGCAAAAGTCAAAAAGAAGTCTTACTAAAAGAAAGACGTGAGAGGTATTACAAGCAAGGGTTTCGTCCCAAGCAGTGTTTGGATCATCGTATTCCCTATTACATGGAACAAGCCCTCCTGTTTTGTCTTTTTGTCCTTTTGGTGCTTGAAGGGTTTCTAATTTAAAAGAAAAAGTTTTTTTGTCTCCATGATCCATGCAATGAGAATCTAAGCAGGCAGTAAGAGAAACTTCGTATTTGTCAGGACAGAGTGAGTCAATATGAAAACTATTTCTTGAAATGATCTGTTCGGTACTTCCTAAATCTTTTAAATCTTTACATGTTTTTGACATATCTTCTTCTTTCATATTCTGATCTCCAATATACTTAAGCTCGTATTTGTAGTAACTTGCACCTTCTACTTCGTCAAATGAGACTTGTCTATTTTTTGTGTAAAGAACTCCATGATCTTTTTCTGTACTAAGAGACTTTACTGTTTCTAATTTTTTTGTTTTAAAAGTAGTTTTACTACTATAATCTCCGCAGTTAAGGCCTTCTTTATCAGCACAAGTTTTAACTTTTAAGGAATATTCTGTGTCAGATTCAACTTCAGGAAAAAATAAAGTTTTACTTGTTTTGTCAATTAAGGTTTCAAGACCGTTTAAATGATAGTAATAGGAATTGGCTTCTGGAATGGCTTCCCAGCCAATTTCAAAGGGAATAAAAACTTCCTTGTCAATATCGTCAATTTTGGGAGCTTTTCCTGTTGTTTTAAAGGTTAATGTTTTGGCTTTTTCTGGTTCACATTTTTCTGAAGCATAGTCTGTACAAGGAATGGCTTTAATAGTGTATGTTGTATCTAGATTTAGATGATCAATGATAACTCGACCCT
>JBAYXY010000012.1:0-12388 GCA_041673285.1 Minisyncoccota bacterium | reverse complement strand
AAAGGAGTAGGGTTTAAAACTTTAATATCTCTGATTAAATAGTTTAAATAGGCTTTGAGGCCTCCTTCAAAATAGAAGTGATATTCAAAAGGGTTTTCTTTGTCTCTTAAATCGTAAAAGTCTATTCTAACTCCTTTTGTTAAATAGGCTTGTTGTCTTAGATGATCTAAAATGGTTTTTCTGTTAAAGTTAATTTCTTTGAAAATAGTTTCATCTGGTTTAAAGGTGATGGATGTTCCTGTTTCTTTTGTTGTTCCTATTTTTTTGACTGTATCTCTTGGCGTTGCTGTATCATACTCTTGAACATAGATGCCTTTATCTTTTTTAATCTCAGCTTTTAAGTAAGAGGATAAGGCACACACAACGGAAATACCAACACCATGCAATCCTCCAGATATTTTATAGGCGGAACCTCCAAATTTACCTCCTGCGTGAAGTGTGGTTAAAATAGTTTCTAAGGCAGATTTTTTTGTTTTCTCATGTATATCAACGGGAATACCTCTTCCATTATCTTCTACTTTTACCATATTATCTTCCAATAAAGACACTTTAATATGGTTAGCATACCCTCCTATGGCTTCGTCTAAGGAATTATCAACAACTTCATAAATTAAATGATGAAGTCCTTTTGACCCAGTGGAGCCAATATACATGCCTGGCCTTTTTCTTACAGGCTCTAATCCTTCTAAGACCTGGATGGAGCTTGCCTTATATGTTTCTTTTTTCTTATTTTTCATGATTTTTTAACTTCCCATTTCTGGTTTTGCATTAAATTACTAATTATTTTGTCTTGGATTTGATTAATCTCACTGCTTTCTAAGCTTCTGTCCTCTCTTTGGAGATAGATTCTAAAAGTGATGCTTTTTAAGTTTTCCTTATAATCATTATAGATGTCTAAAAGTTCAATATCTTTAATGAACTTAGTTTCTGATATTTTAATAATATCCATGATGTTATCAATATAGGTGATGCTTGGGACAATAACGGAAACATCTCTTGTTGCAGTTGGATGCGGTGATATTTTAATGAATTCATTTTTGTGAATGGCTTCTTTTTTAAAAGCATCAAAATTAAGCTCGAATAAAACAGGATCCAGCTTAAGATCAAGCTTTTCCAAAACAAAGTTTGATAAATGACCTATTTGCCCAATCTCTCTTTTGTTTACTTTTATAATAGCAGATTTTCTTTTGCTAAAAAAGCTGTCTTTTGAATTAGGAATATATTCAATGTGTAGCATTCCAAAATCTTTGAAAACTTCTTCTAAATAGCCTTTTAAAACACGGTAGTCTTGGTTTGAAACAATGCCAGAGATGGTTTCTTTTTCAAGAAAGCTTCCATTTTTTTTAAATGTTTTTCCGATTTCATAAAGTTTGATATTTTTTTCATATTTTAAATTTAGTTTTAAATTACGAACTAAACTTAAAAGAACTCTTGGTGTTAGATATTCAGAATCAACAGCAATGGGATTTTCTATTTCTACAAGTCTTGTTAAATTAAACTTTTCTTTGTCTTTTTTTGAGATAAAAGGGTGGTTGTAAACTTCACTAAATCCTAATTCCTTAAAAACTGACCTTAAATTGTTTTTAACAAATACTTTTTCATTTTTTTTAATTTTAGAAGGAGAGCGGTAAAACTGATTTGATTTTATCATATCCATAGATTCTTCCGATTTCTTCAATTAAGTTTTCTTGTATTTCAATGTCTTTTCTAAAAGAAGGAACGATTACTTGAAGTGTTTTGTTTTTTTCTGTTTTAATTTTAAATTCTAAACTCTTTAAAATCTTTTTAACCTCTTTTGCCTCTATTTTAATTCCTAAAAAGCTTTCTAAATAGTCTAAATTAAGGCTGATAGTTTTTAAAGGCTCTTTTTCATTGTAAATATCAATAACTCCCTTTAAGACAGTAGCCCCTGTTAATTTTTGAATTAAATGAGTGGCTCTTTCAAGTGCAATCTCTGTTAATCCCCTGTCAATATTATGCTCAAATATGAAGGAAGAGTCTGTTCTTAATTTCAGCTTTTTTGAGGTTTTGGAAATTAAAGAGCCGTTGAAATTAGCGGACTCAATCACAATGGCTTTTGTGTTTGCATTAATTTCAGCTTTTTTTCCGCCTTTAATTCCTGCAATGGCAAGAGGGTCTTCTTCGTCTCTGATGGTTAAAATACTGCTTTCAAGAGGAAGGCTTTGAGAGGAAAGTGTTTTAATTTTTTCGTCTTTTTTTGCTTTTTTAATAATAATCTTTTTATTTTCAGAAAGCTTTTCGTAGTCATAAGCGTGCAAGGGTTGTCCTAATTCAAGCATAACATAGTTAGTAACATCAACAACATTATTAAGAGGAGTGATTCCACACACTTTCAATCTATCTTTTATCCATTTAGGAGATTCTGTGATAGTAATGCCTGTTAAAACTCTGGCGGTGTATCTTTTGCAATCTTTGTTTTTAACTTCCACGGAAAGAAAATTATGAATATCTAATGAATGATCTTCAATAATGTCTTTTTTTATGTTTTCTAGGCTTAAACCTAAAATAGCAGAGCATTCTCTTGCAATACCAAAATGGCTTAAAGCATCACTGCCTCTGTCTGGTAAGATTTTAATGTCAAGTGCGTAGTCATCATTAACTTTAACAGGTTTTTCTACTTCAAAAGCATGCATTGTGATTTCACTGCATAATTTTTCTACACTGGGTAATTTTTCTTTAAAAAAGGAATTTAAGAAATTAAAGGAAATAATCATAGTTTTAAAATTGTTTTAAAAATCTTAAATCTCCGCTGTGAAACCATCTTATATCATCTATTTTATACTTCATCATGGCTAATCTATCAACGGAAACTCCAAAAGCAAAGCCAGTAACATTTTTAGGATTAAGTCCGCAGTTTTTAAAGACATTCGGGTGAACCATTCCTGCGCCTAAAATCTCAATCCAGCCCTCCCCTCCACAAGTGGAACATCCTTTTTGATTACAAACAAGACAACTCATATCAACTTCAAATCCAGGTTCAACAAAAGGAAAATAGCTTGGTCTTAACCTAATTTGAACATCCATATTTTTGAAATAGTCTTGTAAAAATCTTTCAAGGACTGCTTTTAGGTTTGCAACGGAAATATTTTTATCTACTAAAAGGCCTTCTATTTGATAAAAACAGACTTCGTGCCTTGCATCTGTGGCTTCATTTCTAAAAACTCTTCCTGGTACAATAATTTTAATAGGAGGTTCGTTTTTTTCCATATATCTTGTTTGGACATTGGAAGTATGAGTTCTTAAAATGAATTTTTGTTTTTGGGTTAACTTACTTCTGTTTTTTTGTTTAATAAAAAAAGTGTCTTGCATTTCCCTTGCTGGATGATCTAAGGGAAAGTTCAAAGCGTCAAAGTTATGCCATTCGTCTTCAATCTCAGGACCATCAACAATAGAGAATCCTAATAGAGTGAAGATGTCTTCTAGTTCTTTTTTTGCTAAAGACAATGGATGAATATGACCTCTTTCAATCTTTTTAGCAGGCACAGTAATGTCTAGAAACTCTTTCTCTTCTTTTTCTTTAATTTGAACAAACTTAATGGCTCTTTTTTTAAGTTCTATTTTATCTTTTAAAGAATCATATAGTTTGTTAAGTTTTTGACCAAACTCTTTTTTTTCTTGTTTTTGAAGATTTTTAATGGAGGAAGATAAATCTCTGATTTTTCCTTTTTTTCCTAAATACTCTTTTTCTAGTTTTTCTAAATCAGTAAGATTGATTGATTTTTCTAGTTTTTCTAAAACCTCTTTTTTAAGTTTGGCTAAGTTCATATATGTAATTCTAGCTTGAATCAAGCAAAAAAGCAATGTTTTTGGCGGACCCGACCGGACTCGAACCGGCAGCCCCCTCCGTGACAGGGAGGTACGATAACCAATTTCGCCACGGGTCCACTATGTGCCAGAGGTGAGATTCGAACTCACGGCGGCTCGCTTATGAAACGAGTGCTCTAACCCCTGAGCTACTCTGGCCTCTGACCTATATGTTGCGGTTCTTGGAATTGCACCAAGGCCTCCAGCTTATGAGACTGGCGAGATACTACTTCTCCAAACCGCGATGTATATATGTCATACACTAAAAAAGGAATAAAAGCAAGTTTTAGAGCGGTTCTTGAAAAAGTAAAAGGTCGTCAATAAAAAACTTATAATTATTACATCCTAAACACATATTTTTAATGGGATTTCTTCCAAACTCTTTGACATTAACATCTTTTGTTACAACAAGCTCACCATCAAAAGTACCTGAGAAGTTTTTAGTATCATCAATGCTTCCACAAATAAAATGCCATTCTTTGTCTTTTAAGCTTGTTCCTGAAAAAGGAACTGATATGAAGCTAGTATTATTTGAATATACATCAAATTTTATAATTCCACCATCTGAATAAATTTTGAAATCATTGCTATTTTTTAAGATTTCAAAAGAGTCATTCTCTGCCTTAACCCAAAAACAAACTGTGTTGAATTTAAAAGCAGGAATATTGTTACTGTTAAATTTTACTTGAGCATTTTGAGAGCTAACACATTTATTTCCTTCCTTGCAGTTTGTTTCTTCTTTAATAGTTCCCGTTGCTGTTCCTGTTATGCTGTGTCTTCCAGAGTCATAAATTTTTTTGGCATCAACTTTTTCCATTTTCCATTCTGCTAAAAGGCTTTGACTTAATTTACTTTTTACTTCGTTTGCATAAGCTGTGACAGCTGTAGCTTCTGCGCTTTCCCTGTAATCACCAATATTAAAGATAATGATGCTTGCTAAAATGGCAATAATTGTAATGACTACTACAAGTTCTACTAATGTAAAAGCTCTTGTTCTCATTTTTTTAAAATATTAAGCTTAATTAATGTGTCTTTTGTAAGATTGAAGATATTTTTCATTTCTTGTTTTTGAAGATTTTTTTCATTTTTTAACTCAGAAACTCTTTTAATGTTTTCTATATTAGGAATGGCCTTATCTTCTATTTTGTAATCATTGATAATGGAAAGGGTATCTTTTCCTGTATAGCTAAATCTTTTAAGTATTTGAAACATTAAATTGTCTATTTTAAAAAGCATAGCTTTGTAGTTTTCTTTTTTATAGTCTTTTTCAATTTTTGAAAAAAGCTTGTTAAAGCTTTTGGGATGTTTATAGGTATAGAGAAAATCTAGAACTCTTCTTTTGGCTTCTAAAAGAAGAGATTTTTCGTTGATTAGTAAAAGACACGAGATAAAGATAAATACTAAAGAGATTGCAATGACTGCAGTTTTTATTGGGGAAATAAAGGAATGAAGCTCTCCTTCTAAAATTAAATTTGTGTATTTTGTAATGTCAAACATTTAAATTATTGATTGTGTTAAAAAGCTTGTTTTCATGAAAGTGTTTCGCAATGATTAAAAGGTCTTTTTCTTGAATGTAAAGAGCAGGATAACCTGTTAAGTTTACGGATGCTTTTAAAATGCCACTAGAAAAGCTTCCCATGAAAACATCTGCTTTTTTAAAAGCGTTTTCAAAATCTTTTTTAATTAAAGATCTTGTTTTCAATGCTTTTTTAAAATATGTATTATAATTCTTGGCTGATAAAAAGTAAGAGCCTAAGATGATTTTTTCTTTAAGGCTGTCATTAAATCCTTTTTCTCTTGTATTTGTATAAATGTCATCTAAAGTGTCTCCGTCTTCTCTTTTCCCATACCTGATTCCATCAAAACGAGATAGACTTGATAAGGTTTCCACACTTTCTATAATATCATAGCATGAATTAGCATATTTGAGGTGAGGTAAATTCATATTTTCAAAAGTTTCTATTTTGAATGAGGTATGGTCTTCTTTTTCAAAAGTGCTAAATACTATTTTAAGATCATTTACGTTATTTGAAAAGCATCCTATTTGATCTAAAGAAGAAGTTAAGCCAAGGAAGCCTTTTTTAAGAAATGTGTTAGCGGTTGATTTAAAGGAACTAATAGTTTTTGAGAATCCTCCACCAATAACGAAAAGATTTGATGTGTGATCTACTTTTCCAAGCAAAATTGCATCTTTATGATTTAATTTTTCAATAATAGGAGAGGTAAAAGGAGCAATATAGTTTTCAAGTGCTACACTTTTTCCCTTTAACAAAAACGTCATCTTTAATAGCATAGGGAATGCCTGTTAAAGTGCTTGCTGAACCTTTTTTTATAGCTTGATCAGCAATTTTAGCTTGCTCAATAGCAGATTCTTTGTAAGATTCTAAAAAGGTTTCTTTTTTAAAATATTCCTTTACAAGTTCCTCTGCTGAATATTTTTTTTGGTCTAATGCCTGCCTTATAGTTTTAATCATAAAATCCTTTTAATGGTTAAATAGTTTCCTTTGGGGGTTAAATCGCTTTTTTGTGGAATGTCTTTTCTTTCTTTTTCTTTAAAATCAATGGGGGTTATTAATTCGGGAACATTATCTACATTTAAATCTAAGGAAGCCTCTCTTATTTTTTCTGAGAGATGTTTCTGAAGTTCATCTAATTTATTCTCCTTAATCCTTATTCTTTCTGATTCCATTAATTTTAAGATTTCTTGTTTTTGGATCATAAAGTTAATTTAATTTGGTGGAAGCAAGTCTTCGTTTTCAACCAAGACTTCTGCATATTCATCAATATTTTCTAAGACAACTCCGCCTCCTCTTGCAACAGCTGTCATTGGGTCTTCTATAACATAGGCAGGAACACCAGTTTCTTTAGCAATTAAAACATCTAATCCGCCTAAAAGTGCTCCGCCTCCTGCTAGGCAAATGCCTTTTTTCATAATGTCTGAGATAAGCTCAGGAGGTGTAATCTCTATAGTGTTTTTAATTTCACTTACAATTTGATTGATGGATCTTTCCATAGCCTTTTTAATATCATTTCTTGAAACAGTGATTTCTTCTGGAAGTCCTGTAACTAAGTTTCTTCCTCTAATGGCTACTTTTTTAAGTTTGTTTTTTTTATCATCTTCATCAAAGTGAACCGTTCCAATATTAATTTTAACATTTTCTGCTGTTCTTACTCCAATTAAAAGTTTATACTTTTCTTGAGCATATTTAATAATGTCTTGATTTAATCTATCCCCCGCTATTCTTAAGCTTTTAGAAGCAACAATTCCGCCTAAAGAAATAACGGCGATTTCTGTTGTTCCTCCGCCAATGTCAACAATAAAATTGCCTCCTGCTTCTTGTACTTTAAGCCTTGCACCAATGGTGGCAGCCATGGGCTCCTCTATTAAGAAGACCTCTCTTGCTCCTGCTGATTTTGCGGCATCAATGACGGCCCTTCTTTCAACTTCTGTTACTCCGCAAGGAATGCCAACAATTGCTCTTGGTTTAATTAAGTTGATTCTATCCTCTCTTGCTCTTTCAAATAAATATCTTAACATTTGTTCTGTAACTTCAAAATCAGAAACAACACCATTGACAAGAGGTTTTGTGGCTGTAATATGTCCTGGAGTTTTTCCAACCATTTTTTCAGCCTCTCTTCCAATAGCTAGAACTTGACCTGTTTTTTGGTTAATAGCAACAACAGAGGGTTCTGACAAGATAATGCCTCGCCCCCTAACATAAACTAAACAATTTGCTGTCCCTAAATCAATGGTAACGTCATTTGAAAATCTGTCGAAAAATTTCATATTTTTTATGTTAACAACTTTTAATTTTAAAATCAACTTTTTTAATAAGTTTTGAAATGCTTTCTTCTCTTTTTTTAACCTCAACTGAGTCTTGTTTTAGTGTTTTTTCTGAGATAACAACTCTTAGAGGAATACCTAAAAGATCTGCATCTTTAAATTTTTCCCCTGGAGTTTTGTCTCTATCGTCATACAAAACATCATATCCTTTGTTTTTAAGAGCTACATAAAAAGAGAGAGCTTCTTTTTTCTTATCAATATCTATTAAATAAATATCAAAAGGGGCGACTTCTGTTGGAAAGATAATTCCATTTTCGTCATTAAATACTTCTACAATGGCTCCTAAAAGTCTTGATATTCCAAGTCCGTAACAACCCATTAAAATATACTGATCATTGATTTTAAAGTTAAAGGGTTTGCTGTATTTATCTTTTAATTTAAAAATGTTTGCAACTTCAATGGCTTTTTTTTCTTGAAATAATGTGTTTTTACAATTTGGGCATTCTTTTTGCTTAACTTCTTTATTTAATGCTAAATGGCAATGCTTACAAATGAAGATGGTATCTTCTCCTGCATTTGTAATTGTTTGAAACTCGTGTGAATATTCTTCTGAAAAGGCTCCACCATCTGCTAATGTTAAATATGTATGCTCTTTAAGTCCGCATCTTTCAAAGATTTTGAAATAGGCTTTTTGAACTTCTTTGTAATAATTATTTAAGTCTTCTTCGTTCAAGTGAAAAGAATAAAGGTCTTTCATAATAAACTCTCTTCCCCTTAAAATCCCTGATTTTGCTCTTTTTTCATTTCTGTATTTTGTTTGTATTTGATAAATATATTTAGGAAAATCTTTTTCACTATTTAAAAACTTTTTAGCAAGAGGAGTGATGATTTCCTCATGTGTCCAACCAAGTCCATAATTTCCAATTTTAAACATTTCTTGAATTCCCCATCTTCCTGTTTTTTCCCAGTTCTTTTTAGGATGAAGTCCTGGCATTAAAACCTCAATGGCATTTATTTTTTCAAGCTCTTCTTTTGCAATATTTTCTATTTTTTGAATAACTTTAAGGCCTAAAGGTAGGTATGTATAAATACCAGCACCTAATTTATCAATAAAACCTGCTTTCATTAAAAGCTTAGCATTAAGACTGGCTTCTGCTTTAGGGTCTTTTTTTTGTGTTTTTGAAAATAATTGAGAAACTTTCATTTTAAAATATTAAATCTTTAAACTGGAAAACGTCTTTAATAATGATTAAAACTCCTAAGAAAATTAAAAGTAAGAAGCCGATTCCATCAATCTTTTCACTTAATTCGTCTGTAAAAAACTTTGGGTTAATTTTTTGAAAGAGTAAGTAAACGCATTTTCCTCCATCTAATGCAGGAATGGGAAGCATATTTGTAATTCCTAGTGCAAGCGAAATAATGGCAATTAGATTTAGCATGTGCATAAATCCTTCCTTCATACTAATTTTAGTAATGGCAAAAATACCAACGGGGCCTGCAACTGCATTTCCTGCAATAGATAAGTCTTTTTCCTTAACAGATTTTCCGATAATGTTTCCTAATGTTGAAAGAGAATAGTCTGCAAAATTATAGGTGTGAAAAACTCCTGAGAATACTTTATCTTTTAAACTTCTGTAGGAAACTTCGGTGATAGCAGTATAGCCGATTCCAATCAATCCTGTTTCATTTTGAAGATGATATGTGTTGATTTGATTTGTTTCTCTGTTTCTTGTTTTTACTAAGATTTCCTGTTCTTTTGTTTTGTTTAAAAGGGAGGAAAGTTCAGAGGGGTCTTGAATTCTTTGATTATTAATATCTAAAAGAAGTTCATTTGGTTTAATACCGCCTAAGAAAGCAGGAGAATTTTCTTCAATGGCACCAATAAGTAAATAGTTTTCTTGATGGCCCAAAGGAAACTTGTAGTCTTGATTTAAAAGACCAATTTCAGCACTAAAATTAGAAGAAAATAAAATAATATAGAAGATAAGCGCAGATAAAATAAGGTTTCCAACAACGCCTGAGATGATAATAAAAAGCTTTTGTGTTGTTGTTTTGGAAGTAAAACTCTTAGGATCTTTTACATCCTCTGCGGTTTCACTTTCTCCATAGATTTTATTATATCCTCCAAAAGGAATAGCACCTATTCCAAATAAGGTTTCCCCGATTTGTCTTTTAAAAATAAAGGGAGGAAATCCAATCACAAACTCAGTGACCTTTGTTTTTGTGATTTTGGCAGCTAAAAAATGTCCTAGTTCGTGAACAGTAATCACGATGGTAATCACAAAGGCAAAAACAATGATGGCTAATAAAAAATCTAAAATCATAATTCTAATTCTTTTTTCTTATTTTTAACGATTTCATCTATTTTTTGATTATAACTATCGACAACTTTTTGAAGTTCGTCTTTTGCTTTGAATTTATTATCTTCTGAAATCTGACCATTTTTTTCTAATTTCTGAATAGCAGACCATGCTTCTTCCCTATATTTTCTAATGGTTTTTTTTGCATTATCGTCAATCTGACCAACTGTTCTTAGCATATCTTTTCGAAGAGACTCTGTTAACTCTGGCATGCTAACAAAAACTCCATTTGAGTCAGCAGTTCCAGAGAAGGCTGTATTTGCTTGGATTGCGTGGCAAATAGGTTCAATATAGGATTTGTCCCATGGTTCAATTCTTAACTTCTTAGGATCTAAAATAGAGATGGATGCTAATTGTTTAATGGGCATTTTAGAGCCAAAAACATCCACTAACGTATTTTCAACAAAGGCAGGATTGGCTCTTCCTGTTCTCACACTCATTATTTTTTGATGAGCGTAGTTTAATGCTTTTTCAAACTCTTTTTTAACTAATTCTATTTGTTCTTTATACATAAATTATATGTTTATCATTAAATTTTCTAATAATAATTTTTTATTCGTATTTGTATTATTAAAATAATATTTTGTTTCTTGTATCTTTTCGATGATATTTTTAACTTCTATAAGGGAATACTTTTTACTTTTATGATACAAGATTAAAAACATCTCTCTTCTGAAAAATCTTTCAAAGAGGTTTAAACTCTCTAAAACGATTTCTTTGTCTTCATAAATTTCTTTAATATAGTCAAATCTTTTTTCAAGGTCTTTTTCCTTTATTTTTTCTAAATATCGAATTGTTTTTAAATAAAACTCTTTTTTTAAGCTATTTTCTACAAGCTCAATGGCTTTTCCTTGTTTTAAAGAAGATAAGAAAAGGATTTCTTCAATTTCTTCTTTATTTAAATTCCTTTTTATTAAGTAGTCCTCTAATGCTTGTTTTTCTGCTTTATAAAAATTGATTTCTTGAACTCTTGACAGAAGGGTTTTTAAAATTAAATCTTTAAAGCTTGTGATTAAAATTAAGACGGAATCTTTGCTTGGTTCTTCTAATATTTTCAAAAGACTATTTTGTGCATCTTTTCTCATTAAGTGTGCATTGTCAATAATGACAATCTTTTTTGTATTATGATAGCTTTTATAGCTTAAAAAGTTTTTAATTTCCCTTATTTTACTAATTTCAAGATTATCTTCTGCTAGGTAAAGGTCGGGAGAGTTCTCACCTAAAACCAGTTTAGCAAAAGCGAGTGCAAATGTTTTTTTTCCAATCATATCCTCACCTTCAAAAAGAAAAGCATGGGGTATTTTTTTATTTAAAATCATTTTACTGAAAAGCTCCTTTTGCTTAATGTGGCCGATAACATTATTCATATTTAACTCTTTTAATATCAGCACCAATCTTTTTGAGCTTCTTATCAATCTTTTTATAGCCTCTGTCTACTTGATAAACATCTTTTATTTCTGTTTTTCCTTTTGCAATCAGTCCCGCTATAATTAAAGATGCTCCTGCTCTTAAATCAAAGGAACCGAGATCAGCTCCATAAAGTTTTGATGGTCCTGAGATAATGGCTCTATGAGGGTCTGAAAAGAAAATGTCTACTCCCATTTTTCTTAAGCCTTTTAAATATTCTAATCTTCCATCGTATAAAGGGTCGTGAATAACAGTGGCGCCCTCAGATTGACTTGCTAAGATTCCGAATAAAGGAAGCAAATCAGAAGGAAGTCCTGGATAGGGTAAGCTTTGAATTTTTTTAAACTTGATTTTTCCTTTTTCTTTAATTTGAACAGAATGTGTATTATTCTCTTGTATGCTTGTTTTGATTAAAAAACCTGCAGATTTTAACAATTTAAGCGGAAAGTTTAAATAATCTAATTCTACATTTTTAACAACAATGTCTCCCTTTGTAATGGCTGAAAGAATAATGTATGTTCCTGCTTCAATGGGGTCATACATTAATTTGTGCTCAAAGCCTTGAAGTTCTTTTTTTCCTGTAATTTTAAATTCATGAAATCCAACATCAACTTGAACTCCCATTTTTCTTAAAACCTTTACAAGCTCCATAGAAGGATAGTCCATGTCAGCCATTTTAACAGTGATGACACCCTCATTTAAAGCAGAGAATAAAAGAATGTTTTCTGTTGTGGTAACACTGATTTCATCTAATGTGATGGTTTTTCTTTTTGTTTTTTTATCAGTTTCAATAAAAATGCTTTTATTTTTTTCAACAATTTTCATGTCTAAGCTAGAGAAAGCATTCAGATGAGTATCAATAGAGCGGACACCAATCACACATCCTCCTGGTTTTGGCAAGCTTGCTTTTGAAAATCTTGCTAAAAGAGGACCCAATAAAAGAACAGAGCCCCGAAGTTGTAAAACTTTTTTTCTGTCTATTTTCTCTGGGTCAATATTTTTTGTGTTAATT
>JBAYXY010000011.1:0-13844 GCA_041673285.1 Minisyncoccota bacterium | reverse complement strand
TCTACACGCTTTTGCAAGATGAGTATGATTCATTTCATGCTCATTTTGTATTAGAAAGCGTTTTTATTTCATGCCGGTTTTGTATTGGACAAGTCTAAAGATTGACTTTATTTTTAAGAGAGGTTATAATGTTACAAGAGTTAAGAAAATAATAAATAAAAATATATGAAAACTAAAATTCAATCTTTTACGTTAATAGAGCTTTTAGTAGTAATAGTTATTATTGGAATTCTTTCAGGGTTAGTAGTGATTGCTACTTCTTCTTTTATAGAAAAAGCTGACTTTTCCAAGGCTCAAGCGTTCTCGTCTACAAGTCGGTCAGAGCTATTATCTAATTTGGTGTCTGAGTGGTTATTTGATGATCCTGCTAAGCTAGGAGGGGATACTTGGGGGAATAATCATGGAACAGGGACAGTTGGAGCGCAAACAAGTAATTGTGTTTATAGGGATTGTATAAGTTTAAATGGTACAAGTCAGTATATTTCTATTCCGCTTAGTTCAAGCTTGCAACAGACAACGGCAATTACTTTTTCTGTTTGGGCAGATGCAACAGACTGGTCTTCTAATACGGCCCAAAGATTGTTGAGTTGTGAGGGGACGAACAAAGGATATGGAATTAGTGCTGGCAGTGCTAATGTTAGTGATAAAAGTGTGACTTATGACGTGAGCTTGAAAAAGGGTTGGCATTTTTTCTTAGCAACCTATGGTGGAGGAGAGTTAAAAGCTTATATAGATGGAAAGGAGGTCAAGAAGATTACGGGAGGAAGTGCTATAACATACGATTCTTCTAATCTAATAATCGGTGCAAAGCCAGGCCCTGCAAATTATTTTAAAGGTTCAATTGATGATATTCGCCTTTATGATAAAAAGCTTTCTTTGGCAGAGATTAGGCGAAACTATATTGCAGGACTAGATTCTCTTTTGGCGAATGGAGTAATATCCAAAGGGGAATACAATGAGAAGATAGAAGGCTTAGCTTTAAATTAAAACATATTTTTGATATATGACAGAGAGATGAATTTACTTGATGGATTAAACAAAGAACAGAAAGAGGCAGTTTGTCATGACAAAGGACCATTTTTAATAGTGGCAGGTGCAGGAACAGGAAAAACTACTGTACTTACAAGAAGAATTGCTTATCTTATACAAAAAGGAGTAAGTCCTTCTCAAATACTTGCTTTAACTTTTACAGAAAAAGCAGGAAAGGAGATGGAGGATAGAGTAGAGAGCCTTTTGGATTTTGGATATTATGATTTTTGGATTTCAACTTTTCATTCTTTTTGTGATAGAGTTTTGAAAAGTCATGGACTTGAGATTGGACTTTCTACAAATTACAAGCTTTTAACGGAAACAGATGCTTGGATTTTGATTAAAAGGAATTTTGAAAAGTTTTCTTTTTTAAAAGAGTATAGGCCACTTGGAAATCCTACTAAATTTATTCATGCATTAGTGCGTCATTTTCAGGATTGTAAGAATGAGGGAATTTATCCTGAGGAGTATTTGGCTTACGCGGATTCGTTAAAAAAGGATTTAATTTTAAATGATGATTTAGAATATGTGCAAGTTAATGAAATAGCAGAGGCTTATCATACTTATCAGAAATTATTGCTTGATAAAAATAGTTTGGACTTTGGTGATTTAATAAATTACGTGTTAAAGCTTTTTGAAAAACATCCAAAAATACTTAAGAAATATCAAGAGCAGTTTAAATATGTTCTAGTAGATGAGTTTCAAGATACTAATTTTGTGCAATATGAGTTAGTTAAAAGAATAGCGGAACCTAAGAACAATATTACAGTTTGCGGAGATGATGATCAATCAATATTTTCTTTTCAGGGAGCATCTTTTAATAATGTTTTAAGATTTAAAAATGATTATCCTAACTCAAAAGAAATTGTGCTTGTTCAAAATTATAGGTCTCCTCAAAATATATTGGACTTAGCCTATAATTTTATTCAATTAAATAATCCAAACAGATTGGAGTATCAGTTAAATGAAGAAATAAAGGAAAAGGCAAAGAAAAAAGGAGTGAAAGTAAAGAGTTTAAAGCCTATTGATAAGAGGTTGAAAAGTAATATAGAGGAAAAGGGATTGCTTGAGCTTTTGTCTTTTGAAACCTCAGAGGATGAGGTAACAGGTGTGATTGATAAAATATGGGAGATAAAAGAGATAGATAGGGAGGCTAGATTTTCAGATTTTTGTATACTAGTTAGAACAAATGAAACTGCTAATTACTTTGTAAGAGGTTTTGAAAGAGCTTCAATTCCTTGTCATTTTTTAGCATCAAAAGGACTGTATTCTCATCCAATAATTGTTGATATAATTGCTTATTTTAAAGTAATTTTAGATTTTTATGATTCTCCAAATCTTTATAGAGTTTTAAGGTCTTTGCCTTTTAATTTTTCAGGAGATGAGATTTCTAAAATTGGGTGGTTTGCTAAGAAAAAGACAATTTCATTATTTGAAGCAATTCAAGATGAAAGGCTTTTAAAAGATTTTTCTAAGGAGAGTAGAGATAAATTAAATAATTTATTAGAAGTCTTAAAAGTTCATTTTAAGATTTCAAATGAAAAGAATGTGAGTGAAGTGTTTGTGAGAATGATTAATGATCTTCACTATGCAGAAACTTTGAAACAGGCTACAGAAGAGAATTTAAAGAATTGGGAAATTATATATCAGTTTTTTCAAAGAACGAAAAGCTTTGAAAATGTTAATCATGATGGAACACTATTGGCTTTTATGGATCAAATTCAAATGGAGCTAGATTCTGGTGAAGAGGGTGCGCTTGATAATCAAATGGGAAGCGAAAGCGATACAGTGAAGATTATGACGATTCATTCTGCAAAGGGGCTTGAGTTTAAGTATGTGTTTGTTGTAAGCTTGGTTCATAGAAAGTTTCCTAGCGATAGAAAGCATTCGCAGATAAAATTTCCAAAAGAGTTTGTGAGGGAAGTGGTTGGGTCTTTAGATTTTCATTTAGAAGAGGAGAGAAGGCTTTTTTATGTTGCATTAACAAGGGCTAAAAAGGGATTGTTTTTAACGTGGGCATCTGATTATGGAGGAAAGCAGCTTAAAAAACCATCAAGGTTTTTAATTGAGTCTGACTTAATTAAAGAAGAAGATACTTTAAATCAAGGGTTAAAAAAAGAAGCTTTTTCATTTCAAAAAGTTTTTAATGGCTTTAGGAAAGAATCAAACGAAACTCTAGATATTGATTATAGTAATTTATTACCTAATCATTTTTCTTTTTCTCAATTGGCAGCTTTTCAAAAATGTCCTTTGCAGTATAAGTTTAATTATATTTTAAGAATTCCAACAAAGGGAAAGCCTAATTTTTCATTTGGAAAGACAATGCATAATACTTTGCATAGGTTTGTTAATTTAAATGCTCAGATATTTCAATCAGACCAAAAGAATTTGTTTGAGGAGTTTGATGAAGAGAGAGGTAAGGTTAAGCTTTCTTTTAAAGATTTGTTAAATATTTATAATGAAGAGTGGATTGATGCGTGGTTTGATGATGAGAAACATAAAGAGGAATACAGAAAGAAAGGAAAAAAAGTTTTAAAGAAGTTTTATAATGATTTTATAGGTAAGGATTTTTGTGTGATGTTTATGCAAAACGAACCTGCCCTTGAAAGAAATTTTAATATTAATTTAAGAGGGAATAAGTTTATAGGAGCAATTGATAGAATTGATGAAATTGAGGGGGGAGCTGAAATAATAGATTATAAAACGGGAACAGCAAAAAAGAGCTTAGGAACTGATGAAAGATTTCAATTGGAAATATATAATTTAGTTGCAGTAAAGTCTTTTGATATAAGACCGAAAAAATTAACATTTTATTACCTAGAAGAGGGCCTGCATACATCTTTTGAGCCTAAGGGTAAAAGTCTTGAAAAAACTGAAGAAAAGATGTTAAGTATAATAGAGAGGATAAAAAGAAGTAAATTTAGACCAACAGCTGGATGGCATTGCAAGTTTTGTGATTATAAAGATATTTGTCCTCATAGAAAAACTTAAAATAAAATATAATGAAAACAATAACAATTTTAGGAGATGGAGCTTGGGCAACAACGCTCGCGATACTATTAGATAAAAATGGTCATAAGGTAGTTGTGTGGAGTATTTTTCCTGACTATTTAGAGGAATTAGATTTAAAAAGGGTAAATGATAGGTATTTACCATCAATTGCTATTCCAAAGGGGATTGAATTTGAGAAAGATATTAATAAGGCAGTTTCTGAAAGTGAAATTATTGTAAATGCAATTCCTTCCAAGTTTTATAGAAATATTTTGAAAATGATTACTTGTGATGTTAAAGAGAAGGTGTTTGTGAGTGTGTCTAAGGGGATTGAACAAAAGAGCTTAAAAAGAATGACAGAAGTGATGGAGGAGGAGTTTCCCAAAGTTAAATCTTGTGTTTTGTCTGGTCCAACAATTGCAATAGAGGTAGCTAGAGAAATGCCCACGGCTTGCATAGTAACATCAACTGACTCTGAGGTTTCAAAACTAGTTCAAGAAATATTTTTTAATGAAAATTTTAGAGTGTATACAAGTAAAGATCTTTTAGGGGTTGAAATTTGCTCAGCACTTAAAAATATTATTGCTATTGCTTCTGGAATATCAGATGGGCTTGGTTTTGGTTCAAATACAAAAGCAGCTATTTTGGCAAGAGGAATTGTGGAGATTGCAAGATTGGGAAAAGCAATGGGAGCTAAAAAAGAAACTTTTTTTGGCATTGCTGGTTTGGGAGATTTAGCAACAACATGTATGAGTTTAGAAAGTAGGAATAGAACCCTAGGAGAAAGAATAGGAAAGGGTGAGAAAATTGAAGAGATTGTTTCATCTACTAATTCTATAATAGAAGGGCTTACAACAACAGAAGCAGTTTTTAATTTAAGTAAAAAATATGGTATAGAGATGCCAATTACAAATCAAGTTTATTTAATTTTGTATGAGAAAAAGAATCCGCGGGAAGCATTACTAGATTTAATGTTAAGAGCAAAAAAAGAGGAATAGACAATATTTAATAATTTTGTTATAAGTTAAGTATAATAATTAAGTGAAATATATTATGGATATTAAAATATTTGTAGAAATTGAAAAAGGTAGTCGCCAAAAATATGAATTAAATGAAGAGACAGGAGGTTTAGAGCTAGACAGAACTATTTATGGTCCAGTTTCTTTTCCGTTTGAATATGGACATATTAAAAATACATTAGCAGATGATGGAGATCCATTAGATGCACTTATTTTAACAAATGAACCTACTTTTCCTGGATGTGTTGTTAATTCAAAGGTTATAGGGATGCTTATCATGGAGGACGAGGGTGGTATTGATAATAAAATAATTGCGGTGCCTGTTTCCAAAATAAATCCAGCCTATGCTCATATTAATGATGTGTTTGATTTAACTGATTATGAAAGGGATTCAATTAAAGAATTTTTTGAAATCTATAAGAGAATGGAGCCAAATAAATGGGTAAAGGTGAAAGGATTTACAGGAAAAGAAGAAGCAATTTGCGAGATTAAAAAAACAATTAATAATTATAATGAAAAATAAATATGTATCAAATAGATAAAGATACTTGCCTAGGATGTGGTGGTTGCACAATTACTTGCCCTAATGGCATTAAAATGGGAGATGATGGTAAGGCTGAAATTACTAATCAAGAGGAGCTTATAAATGCTGGAGGAGAAAATGTTTGTCCTTATGGAGCAATTGTTTTAGAAGAAGAGGAGGAAGAATGAGTTTACTTGAAATTAAAAATTTAGAGGCTATAATTGATAAAAAAAGAGTCTTAAATGGCCTTGATTTTAATATAAAAAAGGGAGAGGTTGTAGCTCTTCTAGGGCCTAATGGAAGTGGGAAAAGTACATTAGCTAAAGTAATTGCTGGAGATTTAAGAGTTAAGGTGAGCAAGGGAGAAATTTTTTTGAACAAAGAGAATGTTTCTCATTTAAGTCCTGAAAAAAGAGTTCAAAAAGGAATTGCTTTAGCTTTTCAAAATCCTCCAGAGATAAATGGTCTGAAGATGAATTTTTTTTTAGAAAGCATAGCAAGGGAAGCTAATTGTTTTAAGGAGGATAAACTTTTAAAAAGAGATGTCAACAAAGGATTTTCTGGTGGAGAGAAGAAAATATCTGAATTAATGCAATTAACTTGTCTTGATTTAAAACTTGTAATTTTAGATGAGATTGATTCAGGGTTAGATATTAAAAAAACAGAAGAGGTTGCAGGGATTATAAAGAAATATTTTGTAGAAAGAGGTGTGGCAGTTTTAATAATTACACATCATGGTGATATTTTAGATAAATTAAAACCTAAAAGAACAAGTATAATGATTGATGGTAAAATAGTAGGAAAGGATGAGGATTATAAAAGTGTTTTAAAAACAATTAAGAAGTATGACTATGAAAAGTGTAGAAAATGTACCAAATTTTTATCAGAAAGATGATGTAGTTGAAGTAATTAAAGAAGACGAGGGGGTTGTTGTTTTACCTAGTGTTTTGGCTTGGGAAAAGCTTGAGTGGACACATGAATATTTTTTAAAAAAACCAAAGCAAGGGTTTTTTTTATGGATAAAAAAGTCATTAAAAAAACAATTAAATACCTTAATAGAAATAAGCTCTAAAAATGTTTTTCAAGATTTGAATAATTTAATAGTTATTGAAAAAGGAGCAAAAGTTAAGTTGTTTTCTTCTTGCAGATCTATAAAGAAAAGTCTTGGTGCAAAGCATTTTGCAAAGACTAATATTTTAATAAAAGAAAATGTCGAGCTTGATTTTTTGCAATATAATGCTTGGGAGAAGCAAGATAAGTTTAATACTAATTATGAATATTTTTTGTGTAAGAATGCAAAAGCAGATATAAGTGTTTCAAATAAAGGCAATGGAGCAGAGATAGTAACAAAAGAAAATATTTATTTAAAAGAAAAAGGAGCAAACGCAGAAATTAAGATTAAAATGGTAGCAAAAAATGGGGGGATTTTTAATTCAGAAAGTTATATATATGGGGAGGATGATGTTCGGGGCCATTTAGATTGTTCAGGAATAATCTTAGATAAAAAATCAAGAATAAAATCTATTCCAGGAATAATATGTAATTCAGGTAAGGCAGTTTTAACACATGAGGCATCTATTGGGAAAATATCGGAAGAGAAATTAATGTATTTAAGGATGCGAGGACTTTCTTTAAAGAAAGCGGAGGAGTTGATAATTAAAAGTTTTTTAAATTCATGAAAAAAGTTTTTGTTGCAATTTCTTCTGGTATAGATTCAGCAATGGCAGTTAAAATTCTAATTAAAAAATATGATGTAACTGGTGTTTTTTTTAGGCTGATAGACTTTAGTGAAGATGAGAAAAAGGCCAAAGAGATTGCAGATTATTTTAAAATTCCTTTTTTAGTTTTTGATTTTAGAAAAGAATTTAAGAAGAAAGTGATGGATGAATTTGTTTGTAGTTTTAAAAAGGGAATTACTCCAAATCCATGTGTTTATTGTAATAGAGAGATTAAATTTAATTTGTTTTTTAAGGAAGCAAAAAAAAGAGGAGCTGATTTTATAGCAACAGGACATTATGTTAGGAAAAGAGGAGATTTTTTGTATAAAGCAAAAGATGAAAAAAAGGATCAGTCATATTTTCTCTGGCAACTTACAAAAGAACAGATTAAACATTCATTATTTCCGCTTGGAGATTTTAAGAAAGAGGATGTTAAAAAGATAATGAAAATGAGAGACGTAAAAGATTCTCAAGAAGTTTGTTTTATTAAAGATAGTCTTTTTGATTTTTTAAAAGAAAAGGTAGGAATTAAGAAAGGAAAAATTTTAGATGAAAATAATAATATTTTAGGTGAACATAGCGGAGTTTGGTTTTATACAATAGGACAAAGAAAGGGATTAGATTTAGCACAAGGTCCTTTTTTTGTTTTTAAAAAGGATCTGAAAAAAAACATTTTATATATTACTAAGAATAAGGATTTGCTTTTGAAAAAAGAGGTAAAGTTTAAAAAAGTAAATTGGTTTATAGAGCCCGAGTTTCCTTTTTTAGCAAAAGCTAAAATTAGGTATAGGGGAGAAGAAAAACTGTGCACTGTTTACAAAAACAAAGCAGTTTTTAAAATAGCTCAAAGCGCACCTACAAGTGGACAATCAATTGTATTTTACAAGAATAAAAAGCTTTTAGGGGGTGGAATTATTTATGAATAAAAAAGTAGTTTTAATTTTATCAATTTTATTTTTTTCTAATGTATTTGCTTCTTGTTTTGCTTTTAAGAGTAACCATGACTTAAGGGTTATTTTTTTTGATATAGGACAGGGTGATTCTATTTTTATTGAAACATATCAAGGACATCAAATTTTAGTTGATGGTGGGCCTAATAATTCTGTTTTAAATAATTTAGAAAAGTTTATGGATCCTTTTGATAAAAGTATAGATATGCTTGTTCTAACTCATGCGGACAAGGATCATTTGGCAGGACTTGTAAGTGTTTTAAAAATCTATAATGTTGATGTTGTTTTGTGGACAGGTGCTCCTGCTACTTCAAAATTGTTTTACGAATTTGAAGAGCTTTTAAAAGATCAAAATGTTGTTACTGTGAGTGCTTATGATAAAGTCTTTGCAGGAGACATAGAGCTTCATATATATAATCCAATAAGAGAGATTGAGACGATAAAAGATTTAAATGATACATCTGTTGTATTTAAATTAATTCATGGAAAGTCCACGTTCCTTTTAACAGGAGACTTGTCTTCTAAAATAGAGAAAGACTTGATTGAGGTTTTTGACCTTAAAAGCACTGTTTTGAAAGCTGGACATCATGGATCAAAGCATTCAACAAGTGAAGAATTTGTGAAAGCTGTTTCTCCTAAGTGCGCTGTGATTTCTGTTGGTAAGAATAGCTATGGACATCCTGCAGAAAGGGTTTTAGATGTATTGAATGAGAATAATGTGAAGATAGTAAGAACAGATCTTTTGGGGGATATAGTTTTTTCTTCAGATAAAGAAAATGTTTTTTTGAAAAAATAATTTTAAAATGCTATACTTGATTTAAAGGTCTTTTTATTATAATAAAATTAAAAGTTTATGAAAAAATATATAACAAATATTGAAAAAGAAACTCTTGAAAATGAAGACTTTAGAAGAGTTCTTTTTACAGCTCATCAGATGCAGATTGTAGTAATGTCTCTTTTGCCAAACGAAGAGATTGGAGAAGAAGTGCATACAGATATTGATCAATTCATTAGAGTTGAGCAAGGAGAAGGTAAGGCAATTTTAGATGGGGAAGAGTTTGATCTTGAAGATGATTCAATTGTTGTAATTCCAGGGGGAGTTTCGCATAACATTATTAATTCATCTTCAAATGAAAAACTAAAACTTTATACTATATATTCTCCACCAGAACATAAGGATAAAACAATTCACAAAACAAAAGAAGAAGGAATGGAGCATGATGACTTTGATGGAGTTGTTTCATTTTAAAAGAAGTTTTCTAATTGTAAAACTTGATTAAACAATTAGATGATAGTATACTGACAATGCCTCGCTTTTTAAAAGTTTTCTGAACGCTTTTTTTAGGGGGATTCTGTTTCTTTGATTATTGTGGTAATTGAAGTAGGAAACCCACTTAAGCACTTGTAGAATTTCTTTTAACCTAAGCGAGGTTTAAAAAAACACTTTTTTCAAGTGTTTTTTTAATTGCATTTTTCTACTTTATTTGATATAATTTAGTTATACGAATCTAGGAGGTTGAAATGGAGCTTGTAAATTCAATTGTTGATTTACCATTATCATTAGAACCGATTACAATCATAGTTCTTTCGTTCTTGGTATCGCTTTTAATTGCTTTTGCCTTATACAAATTTGCTGCAGGTCAGCATGTTTGTTGCATTGCTTTTTACTCTATTGTAGCAATAATTTTTATTCCTGCCATAATAGGAGCTATTCTTGGATATTTTGCTACAATTCTTTCAACGCTCGCTTTAATAACGGCTGCGGTTTGGACTTTTTACGAGTCAAAACTTCAGGAGGGCAGAATTGTAAGAGTAGTAGAAGCGAACAATGATCCCTTGGAAGATTAATTCTTTTAAGGGTATTTTTTTAATTCTCCTTATTCAAAGCTTTAATACATTTTGTGCAAGCTAAAATCTTTTTACCTGCAAATTCTTGGTAAGCTTTTTTGTTTACATCTTTTGGAATAAGAACCCATTGTAAATTAGGGTATTTCCTTTTTTTAGGTGTAGGGTTGTATTTTGAAATCAGTTTTTTGTATTGTCTTTCCATTGCTGATTTCTTTTCACATATTTTACATACTTTTGCCATATAGTAATATATATAGCAAAAAATAGAATAATTGCAAGTCTTTTTTAATTGTGTTAGTATTTTAATATGAGTATTCAATTAATAATAGCGAGTTTTATTGTTTTAATATTTTCAATTGTGATTCATGAGGTTTCTCATGGGAGCATGGCATATCAGTTAGGGGATGAAACAGCCAAAAGGCAGGGAAGATTAAGCTTGAATCCATTGAAGCATATTGATTTAATGGGAACGATCCTACTTCCTTTGTTTTTGGTTTTTTTAAGCTCTCCTGTAGTGATTGGGTGGGCAAAGCCAGTTCCAGTTAATTTTAATAATTTATCAGATAGAAAGTGGGGAACACTTAAGGTTGCTTTAGCAGGTCCTTTTTCTAATTTGTGTGTGGCTTTGGTTTGTGGACTTTTAATTAGATTCTTTTCTTTTCCTGAAAGCTTAACTTTGATTTTATCTTTAGCAGTTATTTATAATATTTTGCTTGCATTGTTTAACTTGATTCCTGTTCCACCTTTGGATGGGTCACATATACTTTTTACTTTTTTAAAGAATTTTGAAGTGAAAGCTTTTTTGTATAGATTTGGTTTCTTGATTTTGCTCATGCTTTTGTTTTTTACTCCTGTTCTGCAGATTCTTTTTAAATTAACGATTTCCTTAGCTTATTTAATAACGGGAGGGAAGTTGTTGATTTGAAAATTTGCATAAGTTCAGAAACATATTAGACTTTTCTAAGTGAAATATGCTATGGACGCATACAGATTGTTGACGAATAGCTGAAAACTTGTTACGATGTTTTTGTTATTTAAATAAGTTTAAAATTAATATGTTAGCTGTAATAAAAACTGGAGGAAAGCAATATATTGTTAGTCCTCAGAAGAAAATTAAAATAGAGAAGTTAGATATTGAAGAAGGGAAAGAAGTTGTTTTTAAAGATGTTCTCTTAATTAACGATGGAAAGAAAACAATAATAGGAGAGCCTTTGATTAAAGGAGCAACTGTTGTTGGAAAAGTCTTAAAGCAAGATAGACACAAAAAAGTCATTATTTTTAAATACAAACCTAAGAAAAGGTATAAAGTTAAAAAAGGCCATAAACAGCCTTTTACTGAAGTTCAAATTTCTGAAATAAAGAGTGCTTAAAAGGGAATGTTTTCTTCGTGATCTATTCCTGTTCTTTCAAGATTTCTAAAACTTGATTTAGAGTTATCAAAGAATAACTCTATTTTTCCAATGGGTCCGTTTCTATGTTTTGCAATAAGAATATCAGCAATACCTTTTTTAGGTGTTTCTTTTTTATAGACTTCTTCTCTGTAAATAAATAGAACAACATCAGCGTCTTGTTCAATAGATCCAGAATCTCTTAAATCGGATAATTTAGGAATACTTGGTGTTCTTTGCTCTACTGCTCTTGATAGTTGTGATAAAGCTAAGACAGGAACATTTAATTCTCGTGCAAGGCCTTTTAATTGTCTTGAGATTTCTGTTATTTGTTGCACTGCTCCCATGTATTTGTTTGTTGGTTCAATTAGTTGCAAGTAGTCTATGATAATTAATCCTAAGCCACGTTGTGATTTTAATCTTCTTGCCATGGCCCTCATTTGAAGTACAGAGATGCAAGAGCTATCATTAATAAATATTGGTGCATCAGATAAGGTTCCTAGGGCGTGTTGTATTTTAATAAAATCATTGTCTTTTCCTCCTGAGGAGAGGGTGCCTTGCCTAATTTTCCAAGCATCAACATTTGATTCAGAGCTTATTAATCTGTCTACGAGTTGATCACTAGACATTTCAAGAGAAAAGAATCCAATGGCTTTGTTTTCTTTTAGGGCAACATTTTTTGCAATGTCTAGTGCTAAACTGGATTTACCCATGGAAGGTCTGGCTGCTAGAATTACTAAATCTGAATTTTGAAGTCCAGAAAGGTAATTGTCTAATTCAAAAAAACCAGTGGAAACACCTCTTAGTCTATCTTCTTTATTTGAGATTCGTTCCATTCTTTCAAAAGCTTCTTTTAAACAGGGTTTAATAGAGATAAAGGTTTGGGTCATGCTTTTTTGTGTGATTTCAAATATTCTTCTTTCAGCATTATCTAAAAGTTCTTCAGAGTCCTTGTCTTCACTGTATCCAGAGAAAGAGATGTCTTGGCCAGCTGAGATTAAGTCTCGCAAGATTCTCTTTTTTTGTACAATTTTACCATATGTTATAATATGGCCTGCAGTAGGAACAACGTTAATAAGTTCTGTTAAATAGGCTGCTCCATCAATTTTGTTTAGCAAGTCTTTTTCTTTAAGTTTTGAGGAAACAGAAATAATGTCTATAGGTTCTCCTTTGGAGAAAAGTTCTTCTATTGCCCTGTAAATATCTTCATGCTTTTTGTAATAAAAATCTTCTGGTCTTAAAAAATCTGCAACTTTAATAATGGCATCTTTATCAATCATAAGAGAGCCAAGCACACTCATTTCTGCTTCTTTGTCGTGAGGAGGAACTTTGTTTGCAAAATCAGTTTTCATTGGTTATAATAATAGCATAGATTATAAAAAATTCAATAAATATGAAGATAGGTTTTATATGCTTTCATTCGTTTACTAATCCAGGAGGGGTAAAAAATCATATTTTAGGACTTTCTTCTGAATTTGAAAAAAAAGGAATAGATTTTAAGATAATCATACCAAGAAGAAAGTTTGGAGAAAGTTACGGAGAAAAAGTTATTCTTTTAGGAACTTCCTTTCCTTTTAATGTTGGAGGAACGCAGGGAGATCTTTGTATGAACTTAAATCCTATAGCTATTTACAAGATTTTAAAGAAAGAGAAGTTTGATGTATTGCATTTTCATAATTTTGTTGTTCCGTCAGCATGGCAAGTTTTAGATATGCAAAAAAATATAGATTATCCTACATGCAATGTTTTAACTTTTCACGCAAATTTAGATGGAATGCCCTTGTTTAGAAGTATGCCTTATTTTTCTAAATTGTTTATTAAAAGATTGAATTCAAGAATAGATGGAATTATTGGTGTTGCAGAATTGAATTTAAGGTTTTTTAGGGGATACAAAAAGTTAACAAAAGTGATCGCAAATGGGATTGACTTAAATAGATTTAATCCGAGTGTTGAGGGCTATAGAAGATTTGATGATGGAAAAATAAATATTCTTTTTGTTGGGAGAATTGAGGAAAGGAAGGGTTTGATTTATTTACTTGAAGCGTATAAGATTCTTCAAGAAAAATATGATAATTTAAGGCTAATTATAGTTGGAGATGGTCCGCTTAAAAAGGATTGCGAGAGATTTGTTCAATATAGCGATCTTGAGAATGTTGTTTTTGAAGGGAAAAAAGATGATAAAGTTATGCCTAAATATTTTAGTAGTTGTCATATATTTTGTAGTCCTGCTATTTTTGGAGAAAGTTTTGGAATTGTTTTACTTGAAGCAATGGCATCTAAAAAACCAGTTTGTGGGTTTAGTAACTTAGGGTATAAAGAGCTTTTAGGGGAAACAAAAGGTAAAACTTATTTAGCAGAACCTAGGGATTCTACAAAGC
>JBAYXY010000010.1:0-16623 GCA_041673285.1 Minisyncoccota bacterium | reverse complement strand
ATATTAGCATAGCTGAATCTCCTCGGTTTGATTTAAATAACTATAATAAGTGCGAAGACTTTTCCGTCTTTCAAAGCAATGCCACCCAATTACTTTTTGAACCTGGCTCTATTTTTAAACCCATTACCATGGCCGCAGCCTTAAATGAGAATAAAATAACAAAAGAAACAGTCTTTGATGATAAATATGGTTGTAAGCAATACAAAGATTATCGCGTTTGTAACTACGCCGAAAGAGCTTATGGCTTATCTACAATGTCTCAAGTATTAGAAAACTCTATCAATACAGGAATGATTTTTGTAGAAGAAGAATTAGGACATCAAGCATTCTTTAAATATATTGAGGATTTTGGTTTTCTAAAAAGCCTTAACATTGATTTTCCAAGCACGTATTCATCCAATAAAAACTTAAATGAAGCCTTGAAATACAACATTGATGTTTCCTTTGGCAATGCTTCTTTTGGACAAGGCATCATGTTAACCCCTCTGCATATGGTAAAGGCTTTTTCAGCTATTGCCAATGGTGGAGACATTCCTAAGTTAAGAATAGTTAATAAAATTGAAAATGAGAATGAGGAAAAAGTATTTCAAAAAGAAATAGAAAAAGAAGCTGTTATCTCCCTTAAAACATCAACTGAGCTAACAAATATGCTTGTAAGTGTTATTGATGGCGCCTATAACAAAAGAGCCCAAATTCAAGGCTATTATATTGCAGGGAAATCAGGAACATCTCAGATTCCCTATAGTTCTTTAGGAGAAAATAGGGCAGGCTATTCAAAAGAAACTTGGCAGTCTTTTATCGGGTATGCCCCTGCTTACAACCCTAAATTTGTTGTTTTAGTTAAGCTAGACATGCCAAATACTTCTACTTCAGAATATTCCGCAGCTCCAGTTTTTAAAGAAATCTCTAAATTCATTTTAGACTATTACAAAATTCCTTTTGACTATAATATTGAAGAGTGACAAAAAAAAGAAAATGTGATAAACATAACTTCAAGGCCTCATCGTCTAGTGGTTCAGGACTCCAGGTTCTCATCCTGGCAACACCGGTTCGAATCCGGTTGAGGTCGCTTAAAGTGAGTAACAAAAAAATCACCCTCCGCAAGGAGGATGACCCTAGGATGTAGTACCCTTTCAGTTACAATGATATTATCATAACCAAAAGACGTTTTTATTATAATCTAAGATCAAGGAAAATACAACGAAACAAACTATGCACAAATTAAGAATATTGAATTAATCTAAACTCTGTATTATAATAAAGTCAATAAAAACATTAATTCAAAAAAAATGACTTTAAAATACAAAAAAGCCAATTTAAACATTAACGACATTGCTCTCTATTTCATTAAAAAGGGAATCTCTGAAAATAGGCCAATGTCTAATAAGAAACTTCAAAAATTGCTCTATTATTCTCAAGCATGGAGTTTAGTTTTAAATAAAAAAATCTTATTCAATGATCCAATAGAAGCTTGGGTCCATGGACCAGCAATTAGAAGTATTTATAAAAAATACAAAGAGTTTGGTTTTAATCCCATTGTCTCTGATGCCTTAAAAAATTGTAAACTAAATTTAGACAAAGAAACACTAGAACTTCTTAATGAAGTCTGGAGAGTATACGGACAATATGATGCTCAATATTTAGAGTTATTAACACATAGCGAAAAGCCGTGGCAAGAAGCTAGAAAAAACCTTGAATATAATGATATTTCAGATCAAGTAATCTCTATTGATAGTATGTTCAATTATTATTCTGTTCTAAAAAATGCACATTCCCAAAAAGAAGCTTAAAGAAAATTATCGCATTCCCAAAGAAGCATCTCTTCTTGAAAGTGATGAAAGTATTGAATCATCCCCCTATTTAATTTCTTTCTCAATGTATAAAAACAAGTTTTGCGGTCTTGAGAACCTAGAGAAAGGACTTTCAAAAAACATTTTAAAGTTCTTAAAAGTGATTGGCAATTGTACCGACTTAAATCATTGTAAAAAAAGAACAACCTTATTAAAATTTACAAGGATTGATCGAAAAAATGAGTATCTGAAATTATATAACTCTTTAGATCCAGAGGACATAATCTATGAATACAAGCCCTCTAAGGGAAAAACATGCAGAGTCTTTTTTTGCACGACTATTAAGAATTACCAAAAGATATTCAATCTTGTATCAATTACATCTAATAAACATTTTGAAACAAAGAAGTTTTAGTGAACACAAAATTATACAGGCCAGTATACAGACTTGTTGTATCTTTTTATAAATGATATTATTTTAATAAATAAAATAAATTTTAATTGTTGATAATGTTAATACCATCAAAAGGTTAAGGATAAGTTTTTAAAATAAGCTAATAAATTATATGTTTGAAAAATATTTTGAGCCCATTTTAGAGAAGCAAGAAGAGGTTGACTATGTAAAAGCTAGAGAAAGAGCAGATTTTTTTATGGATAATTTTGAATTTATTAAAGAAGAGGAAATAGTTAAAATTGATCCAAAAAGAATTAAAGACAGTGTTCCGATATTTATTTCACCTGGATGGGGGGTTTCTCCAAACTCACAAAAAGAGACATTAGAAGTAATCGCAGACAAAGAAAGAAGTGTTGTTACAGTTGATTTTACCAGAGAACAAATATTGAAAGATAAGGAAGATGATGGATTACAAATAGCTGAACTTCAAAAATCATTGGCAATTGTACAAGCCCTAGAAAAAAGCGAGTTAGAAAAAGTTGACGCTATCGGACACTCTGAGGGTGGGCTTAACTTAGTAATAGCTGCTATGTTATATCCAGAAAAATTTAGAAACATTGTTCTAGTTGCTCCAGCAGGAATAACTGGAAAAGAGTCTTATTTAAACTTAATAAAAAGATTTACGATTGACGAGGGGATAGAGGAAATGAGAGAAATTGCTAATAATATAAATTCTTTTTATGAATATTTTAAAAATCTTTCAAAGTATTTTATAAAAAATGTAAGCTTATCTAAGCAAGAGATAAAAGAAATAAGCGAGTCAGATATTTTAGAGATGACAAAAGCTTTAAAGCAAAAGGGTGTTGGGATTAGTGTTGTTTGCGGTGTTAATGACAAAGTTTTTCCAATAGAAAATGTTATTAAGAGAGTTAATACAAGCAATCTAGATCATTTCGTTTCAACGAAAGGTAATCATGGATCCTTTATTTTTAACAAGGAACACGCTCTCTTGGCTGAGAATATTTTATCTAACATGAGAAGAGAGTAAAGTAAATATAAAAATTGAATTATTAGAATTTAATATTATTATTAATAGAGAAATTTTAAGAGGAGCTTTTGTTTCTAAAAATAAAGACAAGAAAAAAGTTGCTTTAATGGTTGGCGGATTTGAAAGGCAGCAACAACTCAAAAGGAGTTTAAAACCTTGACTGACAATCGGATAATTATGAGCAGTAGCACCCTCTCTTGACATTTCACAATCGTTCTGTTAATTTAATAACATAAGCAATTATTGCTGATTATTTTATTATTATGGCAACAATTAATCAATTATTAAAAAAAGGAAGAAAAAGCACAAAAAAGAAAACCGCATCCCCAGCAATGCGGACTGGTTTTAATCCCGTTAAAAATAGGCCAACTGAATACTTTTCACCATTCAAAAAAGGAGTTTGTTTAAAGGTCTTCACAACTACACCTAAAAAACCAAACTCCGCTTTAAGAAAAGTTGCAAGAGTAAAATTATCTAATGGAATGGAAGTCACTGCATACATCCCAGGCGAAGGACACACCCTTCAAGAACACTCTATTGTTCTTTTAAGAGGAGGACGAGTAAAAGACCTTCCAGGAGTGAGATACCATATTGTAAGAGGTGTTTTAGATAGTTCAGCAGTAGATAGAAAAAAGAAAAGAAGTAAATATGGAGCTAAAAAACCAAAATAAACTATGACAAAGAAATTTGAAAAAAAATTAGTAGAACCCGATATTAGATACAATAACATTACAGTATCTAAGTTCATAAACCAACTCATGTGGAATGGTAAGAAAAAAACAGCACAAAGAATTTTGTACAATTCTTTTGATCTTATTCAAGAAGAAACAAAGCAAGATCCACTGGATGTATTTTTGAAAGCCATTGAAAATGTTTCACCACTTCTTGAAATAAAGCCCAAAAGAGTTGGAGGTGCTACCTACCAAGTCCCAGTAGAAGTTAAAGGAGATAGAAGGCTAAGTTTAGCCATGCGTTGGATTATTAAGACAGCAAGATCTAAAAAAGGAAAAGCAATGTATAAATCCTTGAAAGAGGAACTCATTGAAGCCTCTCAAAACAGAGGAAACTCAGTTAAAAAGAAAGAAGATACACACAGAATGGCAGAAGCCAACAGAGCGTTTGCACATTTTGCATGGTAATTTAATATAGCTTATGACAAGAAAATACGAAATAGGAAAATATAGGAACATTGGAATTATCGCTCATATTGATGCAGGAAAAACAACTGTCTCAGAGCGAATTTTGTATTACACAGGAATTTCTCATAAACTAGGAGAAACACATTCAGGAGAATCTCAAATGGATTGGATGGAACAAGAAAAAGAAAGAGGAATTACTATTTGTTCCGCTGCCACCACTTGTTTTTGGTCTCCTAAAGTCTACTTAACAAAAGAAAAAAAAGACGAACACAGAATTAACTTAATTGATACCCCAGGCCACATTGACTTTACAGCAGAAGTTCAAAGATCCTTAAGAGTGCTTGACGGTGCGATTGTAGTTTTTGATGGAGTTTCTGGAGTGGAAGCTCAATCTGAAACTGTTTGGCGACAGGCTGACAAATATCACGTCCCTAGAGTTTGCTTTATTAATAAACTAGACAGAATGGGTGCCTCTTTTGAGTACGCACTAGGAACTATTTATGAAAAGCTCACCAAAAATGCAGTTGCCATTCAAATTCCCTTAGGAGAAGAAGCTGAAATGAAAGGAGTGATTGATTTAATTAAAATGAAAGCTTTTACTTTCGAAGGTCCTAATGGAGATGATGTTAAAGAAAATGAAATCTCTGAAGCCTTTAAAGCACAATCAGAAAAAGCACGTGACATCATGCTTGAAAAAATAGCAGGAGAAGACGAAGTTCTTGTAGAAAAGTACTTAGAAGGAAAAGAAATCACAGAAGATGAAATTAAAAAAGCTTTAAGAAAAGCTACTATTGATTACAAACTCGTGCCAGTACTTTGTGGAACCGCCTTAAAAAACAAAGGAGTACAATTACTTTTAGATGCTGTTATTGATTATCTTCCATCTCCTATAGATGTTCCTCCTGTTGAAGGATTAGACCCTAAAGATAGTGAAAAGGTTTTAACAAGAAAATCAGATGATAACGAGCCTTTTTGTGCACTTGCATTTAAAATAGCCACAGACCCTTTTGTAGGAACCTTAACCTATATCAGAGTCTATTCGGGAACATTTAAAAAAGGTAATTACTTGCTAAATACAAATACAGGTGAAAAAGAAAGATTAGGAAGAATTTTAAGAATGCATGCCAACCAAAGAGAGGAAGTAGATGAAATTTTTGCAGGAGACATTTGTGCCACTGTTGCTTTAAAATCTACCACAACAGGAAATACTTTATCTGACGAAAAAAACCCTATTGTTTTGGAACAAATCTCATTTCCAGAACCAGTTATCAATATTAGAATTGAACCTAAAACAAAAGATGATCAAGAAAAAATGGGAACCTCTCTTAAAAAACTTCAAGAAGAAGACCCTACATTTAGAGTTAAGACAGACGAAGAAACAGGAGAAGTAATTATTGGAGGAATGGGAGAGCTTCATTTAGACATTCTTGTTGATCGAATGAAAAGAGAATTTGGAGTAGAAGCAAATGTTGGCAGACCCCAAGTTTCCTACAAAGAAGCCATTGAAACGAATGCAGAAGCTGAGTATAAGTATATTAAGCAATCAGGAGGAAGAGGACAATATGGTCACGTTAAAATTAAAATTGAACCATTAGAAAGAGGTAAAGGTTTTGAATTTGTAGATGAGATTAAAGGAGGTGTTATTCCAAGAGAATTTATTCCACCTGTTGAAAAAGGTATCAAGGAAGCTTTAGAAAAAGGAGTGGTTGCAGGATATAATTTAATTGATGTTAAAGCAACACTTTATGATGGATCATTTCATGAAGTTGATTCCTCTGAAATTGCCTTTAAAATTGCAGGTTCTCAAGCATTGATTGAAGCAGCCAAAAAAGCAAATCCACATATTCTAGAACCTATTATGAAAATAGAGGTTGTTATTCCTGAGCAGTTCTTAGGTGATGTTATTGGAGACCTTTCTTCAAGAAGAGGACAAATTGAGCAAACAGAAGATAGAACAGGAATGAAAGTCATTTACGCAAAGGTTCCTTTGGCTGAAACATTCGGATATGCAACAGGACTTCGTTCATTAACAGAAGGAAGAGGAACATTTTCTTTAGAATTTAGTCATTACGAAAAAGTGCCTGCAAACATTGCAGAAGAAATTAAAGAAGGTAAAAGAAAATAATATGAACTTTGAAGACATAAAAAAAATAGTTGACAAAGAGGGAAAAGTCATTCTTCTTGAAAACAAAAAAGCCTATATCATCTCAAGATACACGATTGAAGAAACTAGACCAGAACCAAAACCAGTTGAAGAAAAAAAAGAAGGATTAAAACTAGAAGACTTACCATTTTAAAAAGGAGGGGACAAACCCCTCTTTTTCATTGACAATATACTAAATATATTGTATTATTAACGTGTTCATTGAAAAATAGGGAGGAGCAAATGGAAACCGTGGTCTTCCTGATCCACGGCTGGTCAGGAAATCCAGAAAAGAGCCTGGTTCATCTCCAAGAAACTTTGGAGATGATTCCAGGAATCCGAGTTCTTCGTCCTATACATGGGCTAAAAGGCCCATTCAGCAGGGTAAGGGCTCGGAAAAACATCAGCTACCACGCTGATGTGGTTGAGCAAACCTTGAAAGAGATTCCCGAGGACGCGCCTATCATTGCGGTAGGGCACTCCATGGGGGCTCTCATCCTACGGTTACTCTACAACCGTGGACACAGGTTCGAGGAGATGATTTTCGCAGGAGGGCCCCACAAGGGTGTCTCCCCCAAAGTGGCAAAACTTGAGCCACTTGCGAGAATCCTAGGAGTAACCCCGCTTCTCGAAATGCTTCCAGGAAGCAGTTTCCTGGAAGAGCTAGGGTCCCCTCCCCCCGGTATTTATATCGGGGGAAAAAAGGACAAACTTGTGCCTTTGCACTCATCAATTCCCACAAACAAGGGAATTGTGCTTGACTGTGGGCACGACATGTTTCCTGAGGGGGAACAAGGCTTCGCCACAAAAGTAGTGGTGGAGAAGGTATTGGAGAAATTATGATTGAAATACCAAAAATCCTTTCCAGCGTTGAAAAACGCCTAGGAAGGGAAAACCCTGGGGCAGTTGCCACAGGGATTGGAGTCTTCGTCCTTATCAAAAAGGACGGAAGCCTCCTTTTGAAAACTCGGCTCCCCAAAGAAGGGGGAGTTGGCGTCGGGAAGTTTGAACTTCCCGGCGGAGCCATTGACATCGCTGACTTCGTCAGCGGTGAATACGCTTCCGCCCCTGTTAGAGGAGCAGTGAGGGAAGCGAGAGAGGAGACAGGCCTTCTCATTAGAAAAGAAGGCCCCGTTCTTCTCACTCCCGCCTGGGCCATTTACCAAGCGGGAGACCAAATCGACCTTGCGTTCAGCTTCAACGTAAGCTGGGACGAGGTCGAGGAAACCGAGGAGTACAGAAAACTCCTCGAAAGCGGGGATCTTGTATGGGTTCCCGAAGAAAAGTTGGGTCAGATTAGTTTCATCTCAAAAAGGATGAAGTATCTGGCAACGGGGGAGTGATATTATTTATCAATTCCCCTCTTTTTTTTGACAATCCAGCCCTGAAATGGTATCTTAAAACCAGTATGATCATTATCGGACATCGCGGAGCAAAAGGACTTCAGCCAGAGAACACACTTTTAAGCTTTAAAGAAGCTTTAAAGTATGTGCAAGCCGTGGAGCTTGATGTATACGTGTGTAAAACAGGCGAGCTTGTTGTTATTCACGACGAGACTGTGAATAGAACAACAAACAAGAAGGGATACGTGGAAAATTTAACCTTAAAAGAATTGAAAACTCTTGACGCAGGAAGGGGAGAAAAAATCCCCACCTTAAATGAAGTGCTTGATCTCATTAACAATTCAGCGATTGTTAACATTGAACTTAAAGGAAAAGGAACCACATTCCCAGTTTCAAAAATGATTAAAACATATATTGGAAAAGGATGGAAAAAAGAGAACTTCCTCGTTTCGTCATTTGACTTTCAGGAGCTTAAAAACTTTTTTAAGCTTTGTCCCCAAATCAAACTAGGGGTTTTAATAGAAAAGATAGAAAAAGAAGTTGATTACATTTCCTTAGCAAAAGAAGTAAACGCTTTTTCTATTAACCCGCCCTTTGCAGGAATCACAAAGGAATTTGTTGATCAAATGCACAAGGTCAATCTCAAAGTCTTTGTTTGGACCGTAAATACAAAAGAGTCTGCCCAAAAATTAAAAAAACTTGGAGCAGATGGATTTGTAACAGACTACCCAAACAAGGCTTTTTTTAATTAAAAAAAAGAGGCAAATCAATTATGCCTCGGGCGAGATCCATATCCCCACCCAGTTAGAAGTCATGCAATACCCGAAAGGGTCATACGCCCTTTCAAAAAGCACCCTCTCTCCTAAAAAAGACGCTACCTTGTAAGCAAAATATGTTTGTCTGTGTCTCTTTACGGACTTGACGAAATACCATTTTTGTCCGTCCATTTCCATACATTGCCCTAGGTTAGGGGAATAACCGCTAGAAGCACATCCAGCAGGAGATCTTGACGCTGATTGCAAATCCTCCTTTGTAAGAAGAAAGCATCCTAAAACTCTTAGAACGCTTTTTTTTAAAAGAGCCATTCTCTTCATGCGATTACCCTACAATACATCCATAGCTGTGTCAATTACAAATTCTCACTTTGACAACCTTAATTTAGATTGATAACATGGTCTTATCATGAACATGGAAATTATTAAAAACCAAGAAGACTATGAAGAGGCCCTTGAAATAACGGAAAAGCTTATGGAAGCTGATCCTGATCCAAACTCTGTCAAAGGTAAACTACTGAACATACTCGTCGCAATTATACAGGATTATGAAAATAGCCCTTTAAAGCCAATGAAAACGAAGCTCATAGAACTCAACAACAAAAAAGGATCTCTTTTAAGAGGTATTTTTGTTCCTAAAAATAAAGAAAGCGTTGCCTTAATGATTGGAGGCTTTGAAAGTCCAGCAACAACCAAAAAGAAATTTAAAGTGTTAGCAGACAATTTAAGCATTTCTTCTTTTAGATTAGACTACACTGGCATTGGTCTTTCTGATGGAGACTTTTCAACCCTAACCATAGAAAACCTCGTCTCAGACATTAAATCAACAATAGAAGTTTTAAACAAAAAAGGCTTCTCTAAGATATTTGCAGTTTGCCACAGCCTGTCCGCTTGTGCTATTTCTTTAATACCTGATTGCTTTCATAGAATTATACTTTTTGCACCTGCCTTAAACCAAAAAGAGTTACTAAGGTATTGGTTTGTTGATAGTTTAGAAAAAGAAATTGATTGGAATAGTTACAAAAGCCATTTAAACGAAAAGGAGTTTTTAAAGGATTGTCTAAGAAAGAATAGAATGACCAAAGCTAACTTTATCTCACCTAAATACTTTATGGAAAATAAAGACAAAGACTATTCCGACCTCCTCTCCCACCATCAAGAAAAAATCTTACACATTCACGGACTTAACGATAAAACCGTTCCTATAAGCAGCAACAACATCACTTTTAAGCACAACATTTTCATTAAAGCAGGAGATCATCATTTAGAAAGGCCAGACATGGTTAAGGAATGGCTAGAAAGAACACTTACATTTGTTAATGAGGACTTTACAAGGCCTTGAAATTATAGTATATTAAAAAAAGGTCATACACATGAAATATAGATGCGACCATTGTGGAAAAGAAATCGAAGGCTCTTGCACCCTTATCGGCAACAAGATTTTCTGCTACGAGGATGATTGCTGGGAAGCAATGAGCAGGCTTGTTAAAGAGCTAAGGGCAAAAAAAGCCCAACAGCTTATCAGAGAAGGGAGATGTATTTTTTATAGAGAGTACACGGGACATTGCAAGGATCCTGTTGTTGAAGGAGAGTACTATTGTGAAGAGCATCAAGGGCTGAGATGCACCTACTGCAAAAAACAAGCAGAAACAACCATCTGGGACGGGCTTCGCGTCTGCGAAGAATGCGCAGAGGCCATTAGAAAGGGAGGCGAATATTATCATGATGGTAAGTGGCAGTTTTTTAGAAAACGCTAAACCTCATCAAATATCCGCCTTTTTAAAAACAGCCTCTCTTGACTTTTTAAAAAAATTAGATACAATAAGCTTATCATCAATAAAATTATTAGCATTACTAAACAATATTGTAAATTAAGTTTTACAATTGTTAATTAATTATAAAAAATTATGGCAGAAAAATTCGAAAGAACAAAACCACACTTAAATATTGGTACCATTGGTCACGTTGATCATGGTAAGACCACAACCAGTGCCGCTATTTTGCACGCACTACGTTTGGCTGGAAAAACAGCTGACGAAAGAGGAGTTGACCAAATTGACTCCGCGCCAGAAGAAAAACAAAGAGGAGTTACTATTAACATTTCTCACTTAGAGTATGAAACAGACAAAAGGCACTATGCTCATATTGATTGTCCTGGTCATGCTGACTACATTAAAAACATGATTACAGGAGCAGCTCAAATGGATGGTGCTATTTTAGTTGTCTCCGCTCCAGATGGCCCTATGCCTCAAACAAGAGAGCACATTTTGCTAGCTAAGCAAGTTGGATTACCTTCAATCGTTGTTTTCTTAAACAAATGCGATATGGTTGACGACCCTGAAATGCTAGACTTAGTAGAAGACGAAGTTAGAGAGCTTTTAAAGAAGTACGACTTTAAAGGAGATGAAGTTCCTGTTATCAGAGGATCTGCTTTAAAAACACTTGAAGCTACTTCTGCTGATGATGAAAATGTTAAAAAAGTATTAGAGTTAATGGATAAAGTTGACGAATACATTCCTGACCCTGTAAGAGATGTAGAAAAACCATTCTTAATGGCAGTTGAAGATGTCTTTACTATTGAAGGAAGGGGAACAGTTGCTACTGGTAGAATTGAAAGAGGAGTTTTGCATCCTAACGAAGAAATTGAAGTTGTAGGAATTAGACCAACACAAAAAACAACCGCAGTTTCTATTGAAATGTTTAGAAAGTTTTTAGACGAAGGTAGTGCAGGAGATAATGTTGGAGTTTTACTTCGAGGTCTTAAAAAAGAAGATATTGAAAGAGGACAAGTATTAGCAAAGCCTGCTACAATCACCCCTCATACAGAATTTGAAGCACAAGTTTATGTACTCACAAAAGATGAAGGAGGAAGACACACCCCATTCTTTAAAGGTTACAAGCCACAATTCTTTATTAGAACTGCTGATATTACAGGAGATGTCATTTTAGAAGAAGGAGTTGAAATGGTGATGCCAGGAGATACAGTAACCTTCACAGTTAATTTGATTGTGCCTGTAGCATTAGAAGAAAAACAAGGATTTGCCATCAGAGAGGGTGGTAAAACTGTAGGTGCTGGTGTTATTACAAAAATTATTAAGTAAAGATTCAAATGTCAACAAAAGCGAAAACAACTGAAAAGATAGAAACCGTTCCTAAGCTAAGAATTAAATTAAGAGCATACGATCACAAAGTGATTGATAAAAGTGCCGAACAAATTGTTGATATGGTACTAAGGTGCGGGGCTGAAGTTTCTGGCCCTGTTCCTCTGCCAATTGAATTTAGCAAATTTACAGTTAACAGATCAACTTTTGTTCACAAGTCAGCAAGAGAACAGTTTGAAATGAGAATCCACAAAAGACTGATTGACATTTTAAACCCAAGCCAAAAGGTAGTTGATGCATTAAAGTCATTAACTCTTCCCGCAGGTGTTGACACAGAGATAAAAAGTGTATTATAAGGAGATATAGAATCATTGATTGATTGAACTGGTCTAATAAAAATTCCTGGACTAGTGTTCAGATTTTTTATTGAAAACAATATGAAATATATTTTAGCCAAAAAAATTGAAATGACCCAAATGTTTGATAAGGAAGGGAATGTCATTCCCATTACCTTGGTTTTAGCTGGACCATGTCAAGTACTTCAAGTGAAAACTAAGGAAAGCGATGGGTATGAAGCAGTACAATTAGGATTTGAAGATTTAAAAGAAAATAAAATCACAAAATCTATTAAAACCAAACCCTTTAAACATCTTAAAGAGTTTAGAGAAAACAATACTAAAAAAAGGGTTGGAGATAAAGTTGATGTTAATGTTTTTAAAGAGGGAGACAAAGTCAATGTTTCAGGAATATCAAAAGGTAAAGGATTCCAAGGAGGAGTGAAAAGATGGGGATTTAGAAGTAAGTCAGGAGCTCATGGCGTAAAACATGATTTAAGAACATTAGGATCAACTGGATATGCTAGCCATTCAAGAGTTTTAAAAGGAAAAAAAATGCCTGGCAGAATGGGAAGTGAGAGAATCACAGTAAAGAATCTTGAAATCAAAAAAGTTGACAAAGAAAAGAATATTTTAGCTATTAAAGGTGCTATTCCGGGAAAAAGAGGCACATTGCTTGAAATTAGAGGACTATGAAAGCATTAACCAAAACAGAAACAAAGAAATTGTTAAACAAGAGCATATTTGAGGTTCCCTTAAATCCTAATTTGGTTCATCAAATTGCAACTTCTCAAATGTCTAATAAAAGGCAAGTGATTGCACATACAAAAACAAGAGCAGAAGTATCAGGCGGTGGAAGAAAACCTTGGAGACAAAAAGGAACGGGAAGAGCAAGACATGGTTCTATTAGATCACCTTTATGGGTAGGAGGTGGTGTCACCTTTGGTCCAACAAAAGACAGAAACTTTAAAAAAGATGTTCCCAAGAAAATGAAAAGAAAAGCACTTTTTATGGTACTTTCAGAAAAGTTCAAAAATAGTAATTTAATTATCGTTGATTCTTTTGAAATGAAAGAAATCAAAACAAAAGCATTCAAAAAAATGATTGACAATTTAAAGCTTGACGGTTCAGTGTTAATTGCTCTTGAAGATTTAAACGAAAACATTATTAAATCAGCTAGAAATATTAAGCACCTTAAAACCATTCAAGTAAAAGACTTAAACTGTTTAGATGTATTGAATTACAAATATTTGATTATCACAAAAAAGGGATTAGAAATAATAAGTGAAACTTTTTTAGATAACGCAAAGTAATATGGCAAAAAAACAAACCCAAAAGTTAATAAAATCAGAAGATTTTAACATTGTTAAAAAGCCTTGTATTACTGAAAAAGCTTCATTTCTAGCAGAAAAAAACTTTTACACTTTTGAAGTTGACAAAAGATCAAACAAAATAGAGATAAAGGATTTCATAGAAAAGAAGTATAATGTTCATGTTATCTCAGTAAGGATTATCAATGCTCCTCAAAAACCTAAAAAAAGAGGAATTATAAAAGGGTTTAAGTCAGGATTTAAAAAAGCAATTGTCAGGATTAAAGAGGGTGAACAAATTGATTTAACAGTTAAATAGTTATGGCAAAAGAAAAAGGTACAAAAATTTTAACAAGAAATAAGAAGCCTGAAAAAAAGTTACTTGTCAGAATTAAAAGAACAGGAGGAAGAGATTCAAGTGGAAAGATTTCAGTAAGGCATATTGGAGGAGGTGCAAGAAAAATGTATCGGCTTGTTGATTTTGGACAAGGAAAACAAGATATGAAAGCAGAGGTTAAATCGCTTGAGTATGACCCAAACAGAACCGCTTTTATAGCACTTGTAGAATACGAAGATAAGGAAAAAAGATATATCTTAGCACCAAAAGGGCTAAAAGTAGGAGATAAGATTGAAACCAGCAAAAAAACAGAAGTTAGTATTGGAAATAGAATGAAATTAAAAAACATTCCTGCAGGAACAGAGATTTATAACATTAGTTTAGAGCCAGAAGAAAAAGGAAAATGTGTCAGATCCGCAGGAACCAAAGCAATTGTTATGGCACATGATGAAGGCTTTACACTTTTAAAAATGCCTTCTTCTGAAATTAGAAAATTTAAAGGAGATTGTTATGCCTCCATTGGAATTGTTTCCAATCAAGAGCATCGATTTAAGAAAATAAAAAAAGCTGGTACAAAAAGAAGAATGGGAAAAAGACCTGCTGTTAGGGGGAGTGCTATGAATCCATGTGATCATCCACATGGTGGAGGTGAGGGAAAAGCTCCTATTGGTCTTAAATATCCAAAAACTCCATGGGGTAAACATGCTCTTGGAGTGAAAACAAGAAAAAAGAACAAATGGTCAAATAAATTAATTGTTAAAAGAAGAGTTAAAAAATAAAGATTATGGCAAGAAGTCTTAAAAAAGGTCCATACGTAGACGAAAAATTATTGAAAAAGATGTCCAAGGTAAAAGCAGAAGACAATGTTGTTATTAAAACATGGTCAAGAGCTTGTACCATTATACCTGAAATGATTGGTTACACTTTTGGTGTTCATAATGGAAAAGATCATATTCCTGTTAAAATTGAAGAAGACATGGTAGGACATAAATTAGGTGAGTTTTCTCCTACGACAAAGTTTATTAAACACGGAGGTAAATTGCAAAAGCAAATTGATAAGAGATAATATGTATAAAGCAAAGCTAAGTAATTATAGGGTATCAGCAAGGAAAGCAAGACTAGTTGCAGATTTAATAAGAGGAAAAAAAGTTGAATCAGCAAGAGTGCTTTTAAAATTTACATTTAAAAAAACAGCAGAACCAATGTTGAAATTATTAGATTCAGCTGTTGCTAACGCCAAAAATATTTCAAAAGAAATCAATGCAGAAGATCTCTATATTTCAAAAGTTACTGTTAACGAAGGTGCAACCTTAAAAAGAATCAGACCAAGGGCAAGAGGTACCGCTTATAGAATCAATAAAAGAACTTCGCATATAGAGATTGTATTAAATAAAATAGTTAAAAACAAAAAAAATGAGCCACAAAGTGCATCCAAAAATATTTAGAATTAAAGAAACAACAGATTGGCTTTCAAGAGGTTTCTATGATCGTAATTTTAAAAAACTTTTAAAGGAGGATTTTATTATTAGAAATTTTTTAAGTAAAAAATTAAAAGATTTGTCTGTTGACAGGATTGAAATTAATAGATTACCTAACAAAACTAATGTTATTATACATACATCAAGACCAGGGCTTGTTATTGGAAGAGGAGGAGAAGGAGTTGAAAGACTTGTAAAAGAGCTTTTAAAAGTAGTTTCAAGAGAAATGGATTTAACACAAAAGAAAAGAATAGAATTAGAAAAAAAATTAAAACTTGAGATTAAAGAAATTAGAAATCCATGGGTTTCAGCAAAGCTAATTGCAGAATGGATCGCACAAAGAGTAGAAAAAAGAACACCTTTTAGAAGAACCATCAAGCAAGCCGTTGAAAAAGCAATGACAAATAAGGAAATTAAAGGAATCAAAATAGAGATTGCTGGAAGATTAGATGGAGTTCAAATTGCAAGAAAAGAAAAAGCAACCGCAGGAATGCTTCCAAGAAATACATTAAGAGCAGACATTGATTATGTTTCACATACAGCATTTTGCACATATGGAGCCATTGGAATTAAGGTCTGGCTTTATAAAGGAGAAGTATTTGACAAATAATAAAGAATATGTTTATACCAAAAAGAACAAAATATAGAAAACAAATGAAAGGAAGAAGTAGAAATAGATTGTTTTGTGATAAGGGAACCACGATTGCTTTTGGAACTTTTGGATTAAAAGCAGAAGGACCTGCGTGGATTACTTCAAATCAATTAGAAGCATGCAGAAGAGTTATCATTAGATATATTAGAAAAACAGGTAAAATGTGGGTTCGAGTTTTTCCAAACAAAGTCGTCACAAAAAAAGGAGCAGAAGTTCCTATGGGTGGAGGAAAGGGAAATCCAGATCATTATGTTGCCATTGTAAAACCAGGAAGAATTTTGTTTGAGCTTGAAGGAATACCAGAAAAAGAAGCCAGAGAAGCTTTTAGAAAATGTGGAGATAAACTTCCTATTAAAGTTAAATTTGTTAAAAAAGAAATATGAAAACCAAAGCATTAAGTAAATTAAAAAGAGCAGAACTTGAACAAACTTTAACTGAAAAAAGAAAAAGAGCAAATGAATTAAGGATGGCTTTAGCTACATCAAAAGTAAAGGATATTAAAGAGCTAAGAGAAACCAAAAAAGATATTGCAAGAATATTAACGATCATAAATACCAAATAATATGTCAAAAAAACAATTAACAGGAAAAGTTGTTTCAGATAAAATGCAGAAAACCATTGTAGTTAATGTGGAAACAATCAAAGTACATCCTAAGTATAAAAAAAGATACAAAAGTCATAAAAAATACAAAGCCCATAATAAAGATATGGATCTGAAAGTAGGAGATAGTGTTGTTATAAGAGAATGTGCCCCTATCTCAAAACATAAAAAATGGGAAG
>JBAYXY010000009.1:0-16637 GCA_041673285.1 Minisyncoccota bacterium | reverse complement strand
CAACGATTTTGCAGAAGAAATGCAAAAAGCAAAGGGAGAATTATTTAAAAACTTTAAGCACGTACCTCAAGAAATGCTCACATTTACAACTTTCGTTTCATGCCATTTGTTGGATTAGAAAATACTGCATTTTTACTAAACAACAAACTCAATTAACCCCCCTAAGATACATATTACCCCAAACACCAAAGTGAATTTTGAAAAATCAATTTTCTGAGATATTTTCAACAAAAGTTTTAAAGAAATAAATCCAAAAACAAAAGCAAAAAGCATTGCAACAGAAATCTCAAAAGTAATCATTTCAGGATTCTTTAAAAAAAGGTAAAAAGACGAACCTAAAACAACAGGTGCTGACAAAAGATAAGATACTTTTAAAATATTGAAAGGATTCTTTTCAAAAAGTGACAATCCAAAAATAGTTGACCCAGACCTTGAAACTCCTGGAATTGGAGATAATCCTTGAAGGATTCCTACAACATAGGGAGAAAACTTTTTATTCAGCTTAAGATTAACTTGCTTTCTTTGAAAATAGGAAGTCATAAAAAGACCTATTCCCATTAAAAAAAGTAAATACCCTTTTAATGTGACTCCCCTTGCTAATTTATAAGTTAAAAAACCTAAACAAGCAGAAACAATCGTTGTAATTACAAAAAACTTTAAAAACTCTTTATTCTTAAATGATAAAAGCTCCACCCAGTCTTTCCAAAAATAAATTAAAACTACAAAGAATGTTCCTAAATGTAAAAAAATAGCCAAGTCAACTGGATGAAAATCCTCTATTAAAAATTTAGAAAAAAGCGCCACAATTCCTTCTGATGAAATCGGAAGCCATTCAAAAACACCTTGAAGTATACCTAATAAAATATAATCCCACATATTATTTATAAATTTTAACAAACCTATATTTACCAAATTGATCTTTTAAAAAAGAAAATCTTGAGTAATTATTTTTTAAAATTAAATTCTTGATTTCTTCTTTTTGAAGCTCATCATGCTCAATCACAAGCAAGCCATCTTTGTTTAAATAATCAACAGCAGAATTAATTAATTTAGAAATAGCGTCCAATCCTTTTTTTCCTGAAAACAATGCAATGTGTGGCTCGTTCTCTAAAACATCTAAAGCAACTTCATTGATTCTCTCTTCTGCCACATAAGGAGGATTTGCTAATATATAGTCATAAGTTCCTTTAATGTTTGAAAACACATCCGTTTTAATCACCTTATAATTACTAAATCCTTTTAAATTAATTTTAATTTGTTGAATAAATCTCTCTTCAATTTCTCCAAAGTGAACACAAACATCTTTTACATTTTTCAAAATAGATACACCTATACATCCAGAACCCGAAAACAAATCTAAACATTTGCTCCCTTCTTTTATTTCCTTTAAAATCAAAGCTACCCAATATTCTGTCTCCTCTCTTGGAACAAGAGGATTTAAAGATAAATCAATTTTTGTTCCTAAAAAATCCATTAAAGCATTATTAAAACTCCTGTTATAATCCCAATAATTGATCCCGTCAAAACTTCAAAAAAACTATGTCCTAAAACCTCTCTTAATGGCTCCATTTCTTTAATGTTTATAAGCTCAATTAAATCATTTAAAGATTGTGCCTGCCTTTGTGCAGCCCGTCTTAGAACCGATGCATCATAGAGCACAAAAACAGCAAAAGCTAAAGTTATTGCAAAAAATAATGAATCTACTCCCGCTAAAAACAAAACCACGACAGTAAGTGCTGCAACCGATGCACTGTGTGAAGAGGGAAATCCTCCAGGTATAAAATACAATGAAAAATCAAACCTTTTCTCTTTTACTGTTCCTATTACAACTTTAATCGTTTGTGCAATAAACCATGCTATAAAAGGAGCTATAATTGCTTTATTATTTAAAATATCATTTATCATAAATTTCAAAAATCTTATTTTGACTTCGTGAACCCTTAATCAATCTTACTTTTTTAATTGAAATATTAAAATAGTCTGCTAGCATTTCAAAAATTCTTTTATTTGCTTCGCCTCTTTCTCTTTTTTCTTTTAAATGAATCTCAAAAGTATTCTCATCTTTTTTAACAATCTTCTCTTTTTTTGATTCTGGAAAGCATTTAACTTTTATTAACATTATTTTTAGAAAAGAAAAGAAGATACAAGGCAGGAAGAATACCTAAAGTATTTATAACTAGTATAGAAACAAACCAAGCCTTTTCTCCTTTCTGAGCAGATTTATAAAGAGCAAACCCTTTTAAAACTAATTCAATTAAAGAAAGAACACCTATTATTATAAAGAAACCTGTAATTTCGTCCATATGTTTATTATATTTTTAAAATCTTTTTTCAAGACCTTTATTTTTTTGTAATCATATATAGCAGCTGCTGGATGATACATAGGAATAATTAACATTTCCTTTGCTTTAAAAATCTTTCCATGTGCATCTCCTATTTCTAAATTTTTGTTCAAATATTTTTTAAGTATTAACTTACTTGAATATCTTCCTAATGGACAAATTATTTTCGGCTTTAAAATCTCAATTTCTTTTTCTAAAAAATACTCACACTTTTGAATCTCCTCTTCTTTAGGATCTCTATTTTTTAAAGGCCTACACTTAACAATATTTGTGATATAAACTTCCTCCCTTTTCAAATTAATACTTTCTAAAAGCTCTTCTAGTATCTTTCCTGCTCTTCCACAAAATGGCTTTCCTGTTTCATCCTCATTCTTTCCAGGCGCTTCCCCTATAAACATAATTTTACTCTCAAAATTCCCACAATAGATTGTAGGTAAGTTTCGTGTTTTATGCAAACTACATTTTTTACAATTTTTAATTTCTTCTAATAATTTATTCATTTTAAAGCAACCCTCATAAACAAAACAATTGCAATTATCGTAAATATTATTAAAAGCATATATAGCGTAGTTTTTTTTAAAATTTTCATAATTGTCCTAAAACTTCTGGAAAAAACATGATAATAATACCAAGTAGTATTAATAAAATACCTGAAATAAGTTTTGCTACTTTCACAAACTTTTCAGATCCCTTAGTCAAGTTAAATGTAAATACAGCGATTAAAAAAATAATAATATCATCTAACATATAAAATATATCATAAATAAGAAGATAAAAATAGTGAGCAGTAGATGACAAATTATAAGAAGTTAAAATTTTTGCAAAAGCAAGTGGGAACCCTATGGAACAAACAAGCTCTATTGTGTTTATACCAGCAGCTACAAAAATAACTCCTCCGATCACAAGAAATATTGACTTTTCAGAATGAATTATTTCTCGTGCCTTTAACATTAATTTCTTTTCATTTCTAGTAAACCAACTACTTTTTTTAGAATCAATCTCGCACAACTTACAAATAATTCCATCAAAGTATTCTTTTAAAACAAAAATTCCCAAAAGAATCATCACTATAGAAACCCCATATGTAATCATATTTAAAGCAGGCAATACTAGAAAAACGTTAAGCCATGCAGCCATAAATAAATAATATACTATTCCTGAAACTAAAATGAAAATACCTCCAAGCAAAATTAGTTTTTTTCTACTCTTTGTGCCTATTAAAACAGCTAGCAAAAAAGTAAGTGCAGCCATTGCACAAGGATTAAACCCATCAAGTACTCCAAGGATTACAGAAAAAAACAAAGGAGAAACATTATCTAATTTAACCGTTCCAAAAAAAGGTAGATCAACCTCTTTTTTAATCTGAGTAAAATTCTCATTTGAATTATAGTTTTCTCCCTCTCCTTGAATAATTAAATTCTCTATTTCAATATCCGTCTTCCCTTTTGAAAATCCAACAAAATACTTATCTTCTATAAAAATAATGGGTACCGCCCCCCTGTAAGCCTCTTCTACATCGTATAAATCATAATATTTTGAAAGAAGATTAATAGAAGCTGAATCTCCTGCATCATATTTCTGAATCTCAATATCCGTATTTCTTAAAGATATTTCATTTAAGAATTGTTCTGCCAAGCTACAATGAGAACAAGTTTTTGCATAAAAAAACTCAATCTCAATTTGTGCATTTGCAAAATTAAAACAAGCAAAAAGTCCTAGTATTACTAATAGTAATTTTTTAATCATTTGATTTCTAAAAGCTCTACTTCAAAGATTAAATTCGCTTTTCCTGGAATAACAGGAGGTGCTCCATACTCACCATAAGCAAAACTATAGGGAACAAAAAGCTTTCTTTTTTCTCCTTTTTGCATTTCAAGCATTCCTCGCTCCCATCCTTCAATTACAGAATGTGCTCCCAATACAAACTCAAAAGGTTCTCCTCTCTCTAAGCTCGAATCAAACACTTCTCCGTTTTCAAAAGTCCCCGTATAGTGAACAACAAGTGTATCTCCTATCTTAGAAAAATCACCTTCTCCCTCTTTTAAAGTCTCTATATCTATTTTTTGCATATCCTCTACTTGTTCAATGCTTTGCTCTTCTTTATTAAAAACCTGAACAACAAAGATCATTAAAATTATAAAAACTGTTATCTTTAAAAAAACATTTTTTTTCATTTTACTAAATATGTAATATTAACGTTTACTAATAATTCATTATTTTCTTTATTTAAAATATAATTATCAGAATAGTTCAAAACATTCCCCAGCTTAACATTCATTTCCTTTGCTATGTTCTCTGCATCTTTTTCTGCAAGAGTAATTGCTTCCTTTTTTAGAAAAAGCAATTCTTCCTCAATGTCCTCTTTTCCAAAATTAATAGCACCTATTTCATCAGCCTTCATGCTTAATGCTATTTCAATAATTCTTTCTATTTTCTCTAAATCTACTTTAACTAAAACATCTTTTTTAACTTTGTAAAAAGAAACTGAAACTACATTTCCTATTTTTTGATATTGTGGCTCCTTTACATCATTTAATACTTTTATATTTTCTAATAAAACTCCCTCGCCCTGCAAATAATTAATAAAATTATTTACTCGTCTCTCATTCTCAAACAAAGCTTCGCTCGCACTAGAAAACACACTCTCAAATCCAAATCTAATTTCTGCTCTATCAAAAGCAATATTACTACTTACATTTCTAGCCATAGTAATCGTATTGTTTTGCTTATTTATATTTAAAAAAAGCAAAATACAAATAAGGATAAGTAAAATTATAAAAGATAATTTAAAAATATCATTTTGATTATTCTCTTTTTTTTCAGGAACCTTTTTAACAGCAGGTTCCTTTCCTGGACTATTTAAATTGATTTCATTCATATTTATATTCTTAACTTATTATTGCTCCATCAGCAACCTCCTCCTCAGGACTTAATACAATTGGCTTCCCCTTATCTCGTGCAAAAAGGATCATTCCATGACTTTCAACTCCAAAAATAATTTTTGGCTCTAGGTTTAAAATCACTATCACTTGTTTTTGAATTAAATCTTCTGGTTTATAATAATTAGAAACACCAGAAACAAGAATTCTTTCTTCTCCTCCAACATCAATCTTAACTTTAAAAAGTTTTTCAGAATCTTCTATTTTCTCTACTTCTAAAATTCTTGCCACTCTTAAGTCTATTTTTTTAAAATCTTCAAATGAAATATTCATAATTCTATTATATTGTTTTTTTAATTTTTTTCAAGTTATCTTAACTTAAAGCTCTTATAAATGCTATCAAAAACAGGTTCTACATTTTCAAATGTTTTTTCAGGTGCTTTTAAACTAATCATAAAACAAACACCATTTCTCCCTTTTTTAAAAGCCGATTTTATAATATAAACTTCATTCTCTTGTTTTGTCTCAACAATTATTATATGAAAAGATTTCTCATCCTTCTCCTCTAAAACTCTCATCTCAGACGATGATTCTTTAATTTGTGTTTTAACATAATCATAGTATTGGTTATAAGACCTTCCTTTAAGCTCATCTCTTATAAAAAAAATATAATTTTCTTCATTAAAAAATGCCAGTGTCCCCAAGTCATAATTTTTTTCCCAACCCTTTGGTTCTTTAAAAGAATATCCTTGCTCTATATAGTAACCCCTTTTTTCATAATTAAAACAAAGAAACACTATCCCTACCAATATTATAGCTAATATAACTTTTTTTCTCATAATTTGTAAATTCCTGAAATTTCTTTTTTTAATAAATTATTAATATTTTTAATCTCCTTATTGGCAACCCTTTCTCCTTCTTTTATAACTTCATTTATCTTTCCTTGAATCACTTTATGAATTCCCAAGAATCCATAACCCTCAAGTATGGGATCAAGTAAAACATCAGCCTCTTTTATTTCGTATTCAGAAAGATTATACTCAACTATAGAAAAAGATTTCTCTGCCATAGAATAAATATTCTTTTTCTTAATCGAGCTCAACTTATTCTGCACCCTCACCGCAACTATAATGTCCGCTCCCATTTGTTTTAATGCTCTAACAGGAACAGGAGATGACAACCCTCCATCAGCAAGCTCTTTTTCCTTAAAACTCACTAACTCAAAAATGTAAGGAACAGCAATACTCGCTCTTACAGCCTGTGCAATATTCCCTTTTCTAATTCTTATCTCTTTTCCAGTTTCATAATCTGTTGCAATTACACAAACAGGTATCCTTAAATCTTCAAAGTTCTTTCCTTGAAAAATTTCATCAAAAAACTGAACTACTTTTCTTCCTTTTAAAATGCCTCCCTTAAAAGAAATATCAAATAAAGACCTTAACTTATTAAAATCAGTTAATATCGTTTCCACCTTTTGAACATCTTCATATAAAGAATAAAGAGAAGAAACAATTGCTCCAAAAGAAGAACCTGAAAGATAATCTACTTTAATATTATGCTCTTCAAAAACCTTTAAAACACCTAAATGTGCATAACCTTTAGCGCCCCCAGAGCCCAAAGCCAATCCCAGTTTTTTCCTACTATTTTTCCTCATTAATAATTAAATTATATCAAAGAATGCTTTCACCTGCAACAAAGCCTGTTGTAAAACACATCTGTAAATTAAAGCCACCTGTCTTTCCATTTAAATCCATAATCTCTCCTGCAAAATACAAATTTTCAATAAATTTAGATCTCATTTTTTTTGAATCAATTTCCTTTAAAGAAACTCCCCCCTTAGTTACCATTGCTTTTTCAAATCCTAAAACAGATAAAACATTAAATTCTATATTCTTTAAAACCTTAACTAGTTTTTTTCTTTTCTCCTTTGAAACATTTCTACAAATGTCAGTCTTTTCAATTCCTGAATAATTCAAAAGAACACTCAACAATCTAAGAGGAACAAAATCACTCAGTGTATTTAAAACAGTTTTCTTCAAATTTTGATTAAATAAATCTAATAAAAAGCCTTCCAATTCAAAAACTGTCTTTAAAGGAAAAAGATCAATATAAATTTTATCTTTAGACTCTACATCTTCACTTAAATTAAGTATAGAAGGTCCACTTAGTCCAAAATGGGTAAATAAAACATCGCCAATCAAAGGCTTTCTATCATTTAAAGAAACTCCAACTTTTTCTAAACTTAATCCTTTTAAAGCTCTCACCCATTTTTCTTTTGTTTCAATAGGAGCTAGTGCAGGCCTTAGCTTTTCTATTGTATGCCCTGCTCTTTTTGCAAAATCATAACCATTCTGATTAGAAAAATAACTTTTCCCCCCTACGGCAAGTAAAAAATTATTTGCAAATATTTCTTTGTTTTTCAAAACTATTTTTTCTATTTTCCCATCTTTAAAAATCAAATTCAAAACTTCAGCATTTAATAAAACCTTTACTTTATTCCTTTTTAATTCTTTTTTAAAAAACCCTAAAACATCTTTTGCTTTTTCTGACTTAGGGTAAACTCTTCCATTATTCTCAATTTTTAAAGGAAGTCCTTTTTCCGTAAAAAAATCAAAAGTTTCTTTAGGTCCAAATTTAGACAAAGCAGACAACAAAAAATCTCCCTGTTTCCCAAAATTCAAAACAAACTCCTTCTTAGTCAACCCCATCTGAGTTAAATTACACCTCCCTCCTCCTGTTAAAAGTATCTTAAAACCAAGCTCTTTTTTTCTCTCAACTAAAATAACCTTTTTACCTTTTAAGCCTGCAGATAATCCTGCCATTAGCCCTGCTGGACCTCCACCTATAATACATAAATCATATTTAGGCATTGCTTTTAATTTCAATTACATCTCCATCTTGAACAATATAGTCCTTTCCTTCAGTTCTTAAAAGCCCTTTGGCTCTTGCCTCTAAAAATGTTTTAGAATCGTATAAAGTTTTCCAGTTTATAACCTCTGCTTTAATAAACTTTTCCTTAAAATCAGTATGTATCACTCCTCCTGCAGATCTTGCTGTCTCTCCTTTTTTTAAAGTCCATGCCCTTGTTTCATCATTCCCTGTTGTTAAAAATGTAATTAGATCAAGTACATCATAACATTTTTCTATTAAACCATCTAACTTAGACTTAGAAACTCCAAGCTCTTCTCTTTCTTCATCACTTAAATCTTGTGCGTCTAATTCTTCTTTAATATTAAGTGAAATATAATTTAAATTCTTTTTCTCAAACAAGCTTCCAAACTCATTTTGAACATCTCCATTTAAAAGATAAAGCCTTTTTTTCAAAGTTAACAACTGATAAGATTTCAAACTTTCAACATCTAAAAAATCCACCTCACTTAAAACCTTACCTTGTTCTAATAAATCTCGTGCTTCAATTAAGGCCCTTAACTCTTTTTCACTTTTCTTCTCTCTTTTTTTCTGGAGCATTTCAATTCTTTTTGAAATAGTTGCTAGATCTTTTAAAGCCATTTCAATATCTAAAATTTCCTTATCTTTTAAAGGATTGATTTCAGACCTTATGTTAGCAATATCTTCATCTTTAAAACATCTTAAAACATAAAGAATAGCATCTACTTCTCTTATGCTCGCTAAAAACTGATTTCCCAATCCCTCACCTTTATTTGCTCCTTCAACAAGGCCTGCAATATCAACAAATTCAATTGTTGTATAGACCTTTTTTTTAGAATTCATAAGATTCGCAAGTAAATCCACTCGCTTATCAGGAACAGTGACCATACCAAAATTGGGATCAATTGTGCAAAAAGGATAATTAGCACAATCAACCTGCTTTCTTGTAATTGCTTTAAATAATGTAGACTTTCCAACGTTAGGAAGTCCAACAATACCTATCTGAAGTGCCATAATTTATTTACTTACCGATTATCTCCATCCCCATGAACTTTATTCCTTTCAAGTCTTGAATATAATTTTTCAATATTCTTTTCTGCAATTTCTTCAAGCTCAATATTAAGTTCACAAGCTAAACTAGAAATATACCAAAGCACATCTCCTAACTCTTTTTTAATTTCCTCTCTTTTTAAAGGAGTAATCACACCATTGTCATCTCTAATAACCTTTTTGATCTTTTCTGCAACTTCTCCTGCTTCCCCAACAAGCCCTAATGTTGGATATATGAAATTATTATCTTTATTAGGATAAATAGCAGTCTCTCTTGCTTTCTTTTGATATTCGTTAAAATTCATACTTTTTTCTTTTTTAAAAACTTATTATATATTAAAACTAAACTTAAAATAATAAATACACATAATATTAAAAAATAAGCAAAAAAACTTTTTTCACTCTCTTTAACAATCAAAATGATTCTATCACTTTCATTTAAGTCCTCATTTGCTAAACGAAAACTATAAACCCCAGGTTTCAAGTCTTCAAAAACATACTCAAAGCTTGAATCAGAAAAAACGTTAACTATTTTAACTTCACTCATATCCTCTCCCTCAATAAATGCAAAAATTCTCGAATAGATATCATTAACAAATCCTGATATTGTCACTTTTCTATTTTCTAAAGTAACCGCAGAAAATTCTGGAAAAAATGTATTTTCTACTTTAAAAATATCTTTTTTTTCTAAAAAATTAGAGGCCTTGTCATATGCTCTAATAGTAAATTCATACGTTCCCTCTCTAATTTTAGGAATCTCAAAACTTGTTTCTTCTGTAATATATTTTTCACCTAACTGAGGAATACTTATTTCATAATAATCAATTCCTGATAATTCATCTTCTGCAAAAAACTCAATTCTATCCTTTCCTACGACAACATCTAAAAACTCAGGTACCTTTGTATCAATCATTATTTTTCTATGTTCTGTTAAGCTCCAACCCTCATCTCCAAAATATCTAAAATGAAAATACCAAACACCCTCGTCTAAATCAATTTCCTTTTCAAATATAATCGGATCACTATACTCAATTGCTGGATAAGAATCCTCTTTTTTATCTATTAAAATCTTAACAATTTGTGCATCTTCTGGAAGATCCCACTCAAGCTTCAAATCATTATTTGCATACCAAATATCTTGCTTTGGATGAGTTGAACTTCTAACCCTTTTATTTCTCTGCACAACTCCTGATGCAATTTTTAAATCAATTTCACCTTCTGTTTTTCTTTGAAAATATAAATCAAATAAAAAACTATTATTTGAATTAAAATTACCCGTAAAACTAACTTGACCATTTTCATTTAAATATGGAGGGTTTAGCCATTGAACATCTTTATTCTCATCAATTTTTATTAACTCAAAGACATCTGTATTAAAATTAATCAAACTTTCAATTGTCTCTAAAGATGTTTCTTTATTAATCGCAACTCTTACCTTTAACTCATCGTTGTTGTAATCCTCACTATACAGCAATGAAAACGCACCTACTTTAAACAAGGGCAAAAGAAGTAAAGCCAGTAAAGTTATACGAAATTTTTTCATTTTATTTAATCTTATAATAATTTAATTTACCAACCTTTAAAATTGATTCTTTTTCTATTTTATCAGCTTTTAAACTAATTTCAAATACTTTTTCTCCATTTATCGAAATAGCACCACTTTTAAATAACTCCCTGATCTCAGTTTTTGATTTATCTAAAACTCTATGTATTAATTCAAGCAAAGTTTCATTCCCTAAAGTCTTAACCTCTATTAAATCAATATCTTCTAATTTTCTTTTTTGAAATTTATTCTCAAAGTCAGTCTGTGCTTTCTCTGCGTCTTCTTTTGAATGATAAGTTTGAACAATATTAAAAGCTATTTTCTTTTTAATATTTATTGGACTTTCTTTTTTAGTGCTCAGTATCTCATCTTTGCTAAAATCAGTTGTTAAATTCAAATATTCATCAATTAAATCATCTGGAATAGACATTGTCTTTCCATACATATCATTCGGAGAATCTGTTAAGCCAATATAATTTCCCAAGGATTTACTCATCTTATTTCTCCCATCTAATCCCCTTAAAAGTGGTGTGCACAAAATAGTTTGAGGCTCTTTCTCATATTTTTCCTGTAAATATCTTCCTACAAGTAAATTAAATAATTGGTCTTGTCCTCCAAGCTCAATGTCCGCATTTATTTGAATTGAATCATATCCTTGAATTAAAGGATATATGATCTCATGCATTGATATGGGGTTACCTTTTTCAAGTCTTTTCTTAAAATCATTTCTTTCCATTATCTGCTGAACCGTATATTTAGAAAGAAGAGGGATAAATTCATCTAACTTAAAATCAGAAAACCACTCAGAGTTTCTTCTAATTTCAATTTTAGAAACATCTAAAATCTTTTCAATCTGTTTTATATAAGTTCTTGAATTTTTATCAATCTCTTCATTTGATAAAATAGGTCTTGTTTTATCTGTCTCCGAAGGGTCTCCTATCCTTGCTGTAAAATCTCCAATAATAATAATAATTTTATGACCTAAATCCTGAAGCTCTCTTAACTTTTTAATGGCAATAGCATGCCCTAAATGAAGATCAGGAGAAGTTGGGTCAAATCCCATTTTTACATTCAAAATCTTTCCACTTTTAAGTTTTTTTAAAAACTCCCCTTCAGGTAAATTTATTTCAATATTTTTTAAAATTTTTATTTCATTATTGCGCATACAATTTGATCTTCTTTGATTATACAATACATTCTATCTTTTTTATAGCCCTTCATACTTCCATGAGGACTATCTGCTAAATTATAAATATCTAACTCAAAACCATTTTCTTCAAAAAAACTGTCTATATTTTGAAGATCACTTGTATTAAAAAAAGCACATTTTCCATCTTTTCTTGCAATCTGTATTTCGTCATTCTCATCAACCACCTTCCATTCAAGTAAAGCATTTTCATAATTTAAAAATTCAACACCTTTTTCTTGCTCAATTATATCAAAAAAAGTAAAAACAGAATCACTTTCCTGAATCTCTTTTTTATCAGAAACATTTAAACAAATAATTGCTCCTAATAATATTAAAAAAATTATTAAAATTATTCCCTTCTTCATGTTATTATCTTAAAAGTTTTTTCCATTCTTCTAATATCTGCTAAAAGCCTAGATCTTTCTTTATTAAATAAAACAAGATTACATACAAATTTCCCTCCGTTCTTTGCAAACTTACACACTTGTCCAATTTTCCTATTTACCTTAATTTCATGAAATGATTCCAACTCTTGAACCTTTTTAAGGCCCTTTATTGCTTTTAATCTTCCTTCTTTTTTAGCATAAAAAAGAAAAACCGCAGTATGCCCTTTAACTTTTTTAGGAATAATAGGCTTTTTAGGTAATCTTATTAAAATATCATTTAAAGCATGATTTATACCATATGACAAACTATACATTTTATGTCTGTAACCACCCATCCTAGGTCCAATTTCAATTATCTTCCACCCATCTTCTAGTCTCATAAGTTCTATATGCACAGTTACACTACGAAGCCCTAGGGCATGCACTCCCTTTTCTGAAACTTTTTCCGCTTCTTCTTGAGAGCCTTTTGCTATCTTAGCAGGTAACATTCTTTGATAACCAAAAAAATCATCAAATCCAATTTGCTTTCCTGTCTTAACTTTAACAAGGGGACAAAAGTAAACTCGTCCCTTAGATGTCACATATCCATCTATAGAAAACATCTCACCTTCCATAAATTGCTCTGTTAAGAGTTCTGGCTTTTTCTTTCTATCATTCTCCTTATAAATCTTCTCAATCTTCTTAAAAGCATCTTTAAGGGTTTGTTCTAATTCCTCCTCATAATAACAAGTACTAATTAAAAGACTTGAGGCCAATCCCGATGGCTTTACAACAAGAGGGAACCCTACTTTTTCTTTTACTTTTTGTATTGTCTCCTTAGAGTAATCCTTAACTACAAAAAATTTTGGTGTTATTTTTTTATCATGAGTACCAAACCTTCTTCTCATCATTGTTTTTTGAATAGCCCAATCAAGCGATTCAGAAGTTGGTGTTTTCAAGTAAGGAACATTTGGAACTAACTTTGAAAAAGAATCAATGTTTATCTCACTTCTACATGTTACTGCCAAAAGTTCATTTCTGTAGGGAAGTAACGCTTTTTGGATTTTAGTAGGACTGCTAAAATCACAAGACAAATAAATAATATCGTCTGGATATTTTTTCTGTTCCTTCATCGCTCTTCTTGTATCATGTATAATTGCTAGCCTAAAATCCTTTTTAATTTTTTTGCCATAATTAGCAAGATCTCTTTTAAGGACTTCAATGTCATCTGGTATTCCATTCACAAAAAGAATAATATCTGGATCTTTTTTATTTACTATCATATTTTAAAAGTATACTCCATTTTAAATTAAATTCAAGTCAACCTTGAAGAAAATTCAATTAAAAGCTATATTGAATCTATGAAATTATACATATTAGCATTTGATCATAGGTCATCGTTTTCAAGTCTCTTTAAAAACAAGAATGAAATTAAAAAAGCAAAGCAAATCATTTTTTCTTCTTTTTTAAAAGTTTTCAATGAATACAAACACAAAGAAAACCTCGCTCTTTTAATTGATGAAGAATATGGAGAAAAAGTAATTAAGGAGGCCAAACAAAACAATATTAAAATATGCTTACCCATTGAAAAAAGCGGAAAAAATATTCTTGAATTAGAGTATAAAGATTTAAATGAAATTAAAAAAATAAATCCAGACTACGTTAAAATACTTATCCGCTATAATCCTTTAAACATTGAGGCTAATAAAAAACAAATCTCTGTTTTAAAAAAAATAAATGATTTTTGCTTAAAAAATAATTTTAAAATACTTTTAGAACTATTAGTTCCGCCTGAAAAAGAAGACCTTTTGTTAACAAAAAACTACGATGAAGACTTGAGGTTTCAAAAAACTAAACAAGCCATCATTGAAATCAAAGATCACATCAAAGTAGATCTTTGGAAACTAGAGGGATTTAAAAAAAACGAATGGAAAGAAATTACAAAACTCATAAACTCCAAAATAGTTTTCTTAGGAAGAGGGGCAGAAAAAGAAAAAGTTAAAGAATGGTTAATAGAATCAAAAAATATTAAGAACATCATTGGCTTTGCCATTGGAAGAACAATTTTTTTAGAGCCCATTAAAGAATATTCTAAAAAACTCCTCAACAAAGAAAAAACCATTCAAAAAATAGCAGAAAACTTTAAATATTTTATTGATCTTGCTGATAAATAGTGATCTCCCCTTTCTTAATTTCCTCCTTTAAATCGTCAGACGAAATACCTGCAAGCCACTCTAAAAACTCACTTGAATCTTTAATGAACTTTGGCTGTGCTTTTTCTGACTCTGTCAAAAAAATATGATAAACTTGTTTATTCTCTTTAAACTCAAGGGAAACCATTAACCCTTGCTGAGTTTCTTTTGAAAAATACTGATCAAATATAAAATTACCTAATGAATAAAAAATCAACTTATTCTTATACTTCTCAATATTTTGAACAACATGCGCATGTCCTCCTATTATTAAATCTGCACCAGCATCAATCATTTTATGAGCGAGGTTTGTTTGAAAAGAAGAGGCATTATGAACATACTCATCTCCCCAATGTATTAAAACAATTAAAAACTTCTCTTTCTCTAATTTCTTAATATTTTCTACAATCTCCTCAGAAGAACAATTAAAAGGAAATGTCTTATTTATTGCATAATAAATAATATCATCTTTAACAAGCACATCGTTAATAGAACAACCATCTGGCTCTCCCACATAATCTATATCATTTTCCTTTAAAAAATTTCTAGTTTCTTTTAAACCACTATACCCCCTATTTGTTGTATGATTATTTGCCAAAGAAAGAATTTGAAAATTATTATCCTTTAAAACTTTTGCCATTCTTTTGTCAAAATTAAATGACATTGAATGGTCAGAAATAAAAGTCATATTTTGAACAATAGGACCCTCTAAATTCCCAACCAATGTATCCACATTTTTTAAATAATCCCCTATCTTTTCAAACGGATAATTATAATCATTCTTATTCTTCATTAAAAGATTCACACCTCTATCAAACATCATATCTCCAACAAACAAAATTTTACTACTTGCCTCTTTTCCTTCTTCTTTAAAATACAAACTAGAATCCAAGAATTCAAACTTCTCTTTTCCACATTTTTTTGCAAAATAATAAGCACCATACAAATTCAATGGTTCTTCTTTTAATACAATCTGTTCATTAAAAAAATTATGTTCCAAAAAATCATATTGTGTTAAAACAATATGTTTTTCACAATCTAGTCCATCTAAAAAATTCTCCAAGTCTTCTTTGCTATTATTAATAATAACTGGCGTTGTGTTTGATGTCCTTAGAGAACTTAAATCTTCTTCAAAAAAAGCTCCTTTAAAATCATTTCTATTATGCACAACAAAATCTTCCTCGCCTTGAATTAATAAAATGTTTAAATAATCAGTACTTAAATCTGGAACCTCTTCAGAAAAAACAAAAGAAGAATAATCCAATTTTTCTTTAATAAAAAAGTCTTCACTTATCGTAAAAAAAACAAGAGAGAAAAACAAAACAAAAATAATTATTTTTTTAAACATATTCTTCCCCTTAATACTTCTAATTCATTTTCATTCTTTAACTTCACCAAAATTGAAGGTTCTTTTTTAGACTCTCCTTCGTCAATATAAAAATCTATTTTGTCAGCAAAATACTCTTTTGCTTCTTTCATATTTAAGGCTGGTCTTTGACCTTCCTTATTAGCAGAAGTCGCTATCAAAGGACCCGTTCTTTTTATTAAATCCACTAACTCCTTTTTTTTAGGAATTCTAAAAGCCAAAGAATTCAATCCTCTATGCAAAAATTCAAACTTCAGACAAGGAAGCACAATGCTTGTACTTTGTTCAGAAGACCACAACTCCTTTAAAATGTTAACACATTTTAAATTAAGCTTAATTCCAAAAATGTTCTCAAGGTCTTCCATTGAAGAAATTAAAACAACCATTGGTTTTTTCAAATCTCTTTCTTTAATCTCATATATTCTCTGAACAACATTTTCGTCTAAAGCTAAACCCACTATTCCATAAATAGTGTCTGTTAACATAACCCCTACTTCTTTATTTGATAGTTTCTTTTCCATTAATCACACTTATTACACCCACTACAAATCCCCGAACACCCCTCTCTAAAATCTTTAAAAACTTTTCTTAATTCCTCTTTGCTTAAACTTTCTCCTGAGGAAACAATAACATTATTTATAACAACCAGAGGAAGTTCATAAAAGCCACTTTCATCTTCTACAAAAGCAACTTCAATTTCCTTAAATTCCAAAGCTACTTTTTTAGCATTTTCAAAAAGTTCCTTAGGTTTCTTTTTATCTACAATTAAAACTTTCATAAATTAAGCATAATAAAACTATTTTAATTGTGCAAGCTTTTTTT
>JBAYXY010000008.1:0-17958 GCA_041673285.1 Minisyncoccota bacterium | reverse complement strand
AAACAAAGTTTGCTTTTTTTTATAACATAAAGTATAATTAAGAAAATTAAAAAAGATAATAATAAATAAATCAAAAAACCATGAAATCTGCAAGCCCTTATAATACCACACACACACACACACACACACACACAATCATTTACACTTATTGAACTTCTCGTCGTTATTGTTATTATTGGTATCCTTTCAGGACTAGTCGTCATTGCTACTTCTTCTTTCATAGAAAAGGCGAATCTAGCCAAAAGAGACGCATTTGCAAGCACTGTTAAAACACAATTATTTCCTGATCTAATATCTGAGTGGACGTTTGATGAGGGCAGTAATCAAGCAGTCGATAGAACAGCTACTAATGACGATGTAAAAGATACTTGGGGAACTAATCACGGAACAGTAGTTGCTAGTCCTCAAATAAAGGGAGGTGATGATTGTGTTTTTGGAAGATGTATGAGTTTTGATGGGGTAGATGACTATATTGATACAAATGGCGGCAATAATTTAAAGCTTGAAAACTCTGGAACAATTACAGTGTGGATTTATCCAACATCTACAGCTGGAACAAGAGTTTTTTATGGCTCAAACAATAGTAGCATGGATCGTGACAAATCACCCTACCTTGTATTAGCAAATGGACGATTAAACGCAATATTAGGCAATGGAGTGGATGCCAATCGTATATATTCAGGCTTTTTTCCAAAACTAAATACATGGTCTTTTGTTGTTTTGAATTGGGATGGTGCAAAAATAAATATCTTTCATGATGCCAATATAGAGTCTCGAATACAGGAATATGTAGTCAAATTCACTGCAAATAAATATTATATTGGAGCTTGTAGTATAGTAGATAGAAAATTCGCTGGCTCCATAGACGACGTCCGCATCTACAACTCCGCCCTCTCCACCGCCCAAATCAAACAAAACTACATCGCCGGCCTAGACTCAATGCTAAGTAACGGAAACCTCTCCAAAGACGAATACAACGAAAGACTAGAAGCTCTAGCTAACAATTAACTCTCGAAAAACCCGCACCTTGTTTTTTATTCTAAATATGATAATCTTTAAATAATGAGTTGTGTTTTTTGTAAAATTGTTAACCATGAATTACCAAGCTATAAGGTTTATGAAGATGATTTAGTCTTAGCTTTCCTAGACATTAACCCTGTTTCAAAAGGACATACTTTAATCATTCCCAAAAAACACTTTGAAAACATATTTGACATAGACGAAAAAACCCTTGAAAGAATTGCTAAAGTCTCTAAAATTATTGCCATTAAGATTAAGGAGAACTTAGATGATGTGCTTGGAATAAATGTATTCCAATCAAACGGAAAAACAGCAGAGCAAGAAATCATGCATTATCACATGCACATTATTCCAAGAAGAAAGAATGACAATTTTAAAATAACGAATTGTTTTAAAAGTTTAAAGTTAGAAGATAATCAATTTAATATTATTCTAAATAAAATAAGGATATGATAAAAGAGTTTTTTTTAGGTTTAGGCACGCCTGAGGAATGGAAGTTAAGTATAATTTCCTTTTTTGGCTTAATTATTTTCTTTAAAATATCTCAGTATTTAATCTTAACCAAGTTTAAGAAAATAGCAGAAAAAACAAAAACAGAATTTGATGATTTTTTAGTTACTATTTTATCACAGACAAACTGGTTCATTGAGCTTGCTTTTTCTTTATTCATCTCTACAAAGTTTTTAAACTTAGGAGATGGTGTCAATAGCTTCATCAACTACCTTGCACTAATTGCTTTCACTATTTATACTGCCAAGTTCTTTCAAAAACTAGTCAAATACTTTGCTTACAAGAAATTTAATGAAAAACAAGAAGAAGGAAAGAAAACAGAAGCCTCTATTGTGAGAGTTTTGTCAAACATTGCAGATTGGGGCATCTCTATCTTTGCCATTCTCTTGATCTTACAAAATTCAGGAATTGATATTGGTGCACTTTTAGCAGGATTAGGAATCTTAGGTATTGCTGTTGCCTTTGCCTTAAAAGAGGTTTTATCTGACTTGTTTGCTTGCTTTATCATTTACATTGATAGACCTTTTGAAGTCGGTGATTTTGTTGTTTTAGACAAAGGTAGGGGAACCATTAGAAAAATTGGACTAAGAACTACAAGAATTAGAACCCTCCAAGGAGAAGAACTTGTTGCCTCAAATAGAAAATTAACAGACTCCTATTTAAGAAACTACAAAAAAATGAAAAAAAGAAGGATTAGCTTTGAAATCTTTGTTGATGGAAAAACTTCTTCTAAAAAGCTAGAAGAGGGGAGGCAGATCATTATTGATGTCCTTGAAAAAGTTGAAAACACCACTATAAGAAGAGTTGCTCTTTCAGATTTTAATGGAAACTCATGGACCTATAGAATTATTTACTATGTAAACACTAGAGACTATCAAGATTACTTAGTTGCACATGAAGAACTTATCCTTTCTATTAGAAAAGCTTTTGATAAAAAGAAAATCAAGTTTGCAACAGATATACATAAAATCATTCTTAAATAATTATGGCCAAGAAAAAACAAAAACAAAAAAAGACCACTAATTCTACAAAAAGAGTTAAAATCAAAATTATTGGAATCGGCGGAGGAGGCGGGAATATTGTAAAAGAATTATCAAAAAAGCTTGACTTTTCTTCAACAAGACTTGAGTTTTGTGCCGTAAATACAGATATGCAAGCCTTACATGTCCTGCCAGATAATTTAAAAAAGCTTTCCCTTGGAAAAGAAGAAACAAAAGGATTAGGAACAGGAAGAGATGTAAATTTAGGAAAAAAAATTGCTGAAAAAGAAGAAGAAAAGATTAAAAGTCTTTTCTCAGATGAAAAAGACTTATACATCTTAATTTCCTCTTTGGGCGGGGGAACAGGCACAGGGTTTATTCCTGTTTTTTCAAAAATAGCAAAAGAAAAAAATGCAACTACTCTTGGAATTTTTACACTACCTTTTAACTTTGAAGGAAGAGACAGAATAAAAGATTCAGAAAAGGCAATTGTGGATGCAGAAACTGATCTTAACGCTGTTTTAGTTATTCCTAATGAAAAAATATTCAAACTTGTTGACGAAAGTATTTCTTTTACGAGTGCGCTTGATGTTATCAATGATCAGCTTGCAAAATCCCTGCAAGGACTTTTAAATACAATCTATTTATCAAGTCTCATAAACATTGACTGGGCAGACATTAAAAGAACCATTTCAAATGGAAACAAAAGAGCCTATCTAAATACAAAGCAAGGAAAAACAAAGGAGGATTTAGATAATTTTGCAAAAGAACTTTTAAACAATGAACTTGTCTCCTATAACTTCAAAGATTCAGAAAATGTTCTTTTTAATATTGAAGGAGGAAAAAACCTCTCCATGCAAGAACTTTCCTTAATCTCAGAAAAGATTCACGAATTAGCAGAATCTGCTGAAATCATTTTTGGATTAACTCAAAACTTAAAACTTAAAGACGAAGTAAGGGCAACTGTTCTTGCAACAGGAAAAGAAAAAAAAGAAAAGCCAAAGAAAAAAAAGAAAAAAACAAAACCAACCGTTAAAAGAAGAAGTGGAGTTGAAATCAAAAAAGCTAAAGAAGAAGAAATAAAAAAGGAAGAAGATGATGAAAAGTTTTTTGATGTACCTGCATTTTTAAGAAAGAAAAAATAATATGAAAAGAGTAACCAAAGCGATTTTTCCTATAGCTGGACTAGGAACAAGGTTTTTGCCAGCATCAAAAGTAGTCTCAAAGGAGCTAATCCCATTATCCTCAAAGCCATTATTGCATTACAACATTGAAGAAGCTGTTTTGTCAGGAATAGAAAACATTGCTTTTATTGTAAGAGGAAATCAAAAAACCACTTTGAAATATTTTGAAGAAGATGAGAAGTTAGAGCAAATTTTAAAAGAAAATAACAAAAAAAGAGAACTTCTTGTTTTAGATGAAATAAGTAATATTGCCAATAATCTCAAGTTTTCAACATATACACAAAGAAAACCAATGGGGGTTGCTAGTGCAATTTTTAAAGCAAAGGATTTTATAAAAAAAGAACCTTGTGTCGTTTCTTTTTGTGATGATGTCATTGATTCAAAAGTCCCTTGTATTGAACAATTACAAAAAATGTTTTTAACTTGTGGAAGGCCTGTGCTTGCATTAAAAAAAATGCCTGCAAATAGAATCCCTAATTATGGCATTGTAAAAGTAGAAAAAATAGCTAATAAATTCTATAAAATCAAAGGAGTTAGTGAAAAACCAAAAATAGAAGATGCGCCCTCAGACCTTGCCATCATTGGAAGAATGATTTTAACCCCTGATGTATTTGATTATTTAAGCAACAACAAAGAAATGTTAACAAAAGATAAATCAATCTCCATTGCATTAGGAGAAATGGCAGAGCTTGGAAAAGCAATCTATGGTTATGAGATAGAAGGAGATTGGCTTGAATGCGGAGACATTATCTCTTGGTATAAATCATTTGTAAAAATGGCCCTAAAAGACCCAGACTATGGAGATGATTTTAAAAATTATTTAAAAACAATAAAATTATGATATATGATGTAATTATAGTTGGAGCAGGGCCTGCTGGCATCACTTCCGCTATATACACAGCAAGAAATAATTTAAATACACTTGTTTTAGGAGGAAACATTGGAGGACTCCTTTTTAACAAAGCCGTTAATATTGAAAACTATCCAGGATTTCCCTCCATCTCTGGTATAGAATTAGCATTTAAGTTTAAAGAACATTTAGAAACACTTGAAAATACTTTAATAAAAGAAGAAGTAGTTTTAAACATTCTTCAACAAAATAATTTATTCAAAGTTAAAACAGAAAAGAATGAGTTTCAAGGTAAAACAGTCATTGTTACCGCAGGAACAAAATTAAGAGCATTAAATGTTAAAGGAGAAAAAGAGTTCTTAGGAAAAGGTGTTGGTTATTGCCCTGTTTGTGATGGTCCTTTTTTTAAAGGAAAAGATGTTGCCATTATTGGAGGAGGAAACGCAGCTTTTGAAGCAGGTATTTTCTTAAGCAGTATCGCCAAATCCATTTTTATTTTAGAAAGAGGAAATAGCTTTTTAGCCGATAAAAAAAACCAAGAAAAAGTAAAAGAGTTTGAGAATATAAGAACATATACCAATGCAGAACTTTTAGAAATAAAAGGAAATGATTTTGTAAGTTCCATCAAGTGGAAACACAGAAGCCATACCTTAGAAACTAGGCTTCAAGCAGTGTTTATACAAATAGGTTGTGTTCCAGAAACAAGTTTTGTTCAAAACCTTGTTGATTTAAATCAAAAAGGAGAAATCATTGTTAATGAAGATATGCAAACAAAAACAAAGGGACTATTTGCAGGAGGTGACGTTACAAACTCAAAAGTTAAACAAATTATTTGTGCAGCCTCAAGCGGGGCCATTGCTGGATTATCAGCCTATAACTATTTATTAAACTATGAAAATTAAAAACATAAAAGCAAGAGAAATATTAGATTCAAGAGGCTTTCCTACAATTGAAGTTAGCCTTGAAACAGAAACAGGTATTTTTATAGACTCTGTTCCCTCAGGTGCCTCTGTTGGACAAAGAGAAGCTTTAGAGCTTAGAGATAATGATGAATCTAGATATTTTGGAAAAGGAGTTTTAAAAGCTGTTTCAAACATTAACACCATTATCTTTGAAGCCTTAAAAGATCTTCCTATTTCATCTCAAAAGCAAGTTGATGATATTTTAATCTCACTTAATAAAGATAAAATTGGAGCAAACGCCATGATGGCAGTCTCTTTAAGCTGTGCAAGAGCATTAGCATCAAAAGAAAAAAAAGAGCTCTTTGAATATATTTCCTTAATCTCAAATAATGAAATCAATCTTCCATCGCCTTGTTTTAATGTTATTAACGGGGGAGCACATGCACAAAATGACTTAGCTTTTCAAGAGTTTATGATAAACTTTAAAGGACCTAAGATAAGTGAACAAGTCAGAATGGCAACAGAAACTTATCACAAGCTTAATGAAATCCTAGGAGGATCAAACGTTGGAGACGAGGGAGGATTTGCTCCTAAAATAAGTGACCCCAAAGAAGCCCTTGATTTAATTGCTTCAGCAGCAAGAAAACTTGGCTATTTCAGTGATTTAAACATCTTCTTAGATGTTGCTGCTTCTGAGTTTTATCATGATCAAAAATACACCATCAGCAAAGACAAAATCCTTACAAGAAACGAACTTGTCCTTTATTATAAAGAACTTTGCGAAGAATATCCCATTAAATCAATTGAAGACCCTTTTGATGAAAACGACTTTGAGGGCTTTAAAATGTTAAATCAAGAAATGCTTGGCAATCTTTTAATTATTGGAGACGACTTAACAACCACAAACATTGAATTTATTAAAAAAGCCTATGAAAAAGATGCCATCAACGGACTTCTTGTTAAAATAAATCAAATCGGAACAGTTTCCTCTGCCATTGAGGCCGTTAATTTAGCTAAATCCTATCATTATAAAACTATGGTTTCTCACAGGTCAGGAGAAACAGTAGATGATTTTATTGTTGACTTTGCCGTTGGTTTATCTTCTGATTACATTAAAGCAGGAGCACCTGCAAGAGGGGAAAGAGTTTCAAAATATAATCGCTTATTAAAAATAGAAGAAGATTTATGAAAAAAGTTCTACTTGTAATTTTAGATGGGCTAGGAGATTTAAAAATAAAAGAGCTTGAAAACAAAACGCCACTTGAGGCAGCCAATACAAAAAACCTAGACTTTATTAAAAAAAATGGCACATTTGGATTTTTAAAACCTTTTCAGTTCAAAGAAGAGGATTACCCAACATCAGAGGGAACTCACATTGCCTTATTCGGCTACAAAGACTACTTTCTTAAAAGAGGTCCTTATTCTGCCATGGGAGTTAACCTGCCTTTAAACCAAGGAGACATTGCCTTAAGAGTTAACTTTGCTACTATCAAAGATGGCATTATTATAGATAGAAGAGCAAACAGAATCAAAAACACAGATACCTTAATCAAAGCCCTTTCAAATATTGAAATTAATAAAATTAAGTTTGACATTAAAAAAGGAGATGCGCACAGAGCGGTCTTAGTTTTAAGAGGGGATCACTTGAAAGATAACCTTTCTTCAAATGATCCTAAAAAAGAAGGAAAGGCTCCTTTAAAAATAAAAGGAGATCAAAGGACTGCCGATGCCTTAAATGCCTATATTAAAAAAACACATCTTCTTTTAAATGAATTAGAGTTTAATAAAAAAAGAGCGTTCCCTGCAAATTATTTACTTGTAAGGGGTGCAGGACAATTTAAAAAAGTCCCTTCTTTCAAAGAAAAATATGGTTTAAGCGCTGTTTGTGTTGCAGGAGGTGCTCTTTACAAAGGCATTGCAAAAACATTAGGCATGGATATTATAGAAGATCCTTTATTCACCGCTGATATAGATACAGATCTTGAAGGCAAGTTCAAAGCAGTTAAAAAAGCCTTAAATAGTCATGACTTTGTTTTTCTTCACATTAAAGGAACAGATGTTTGTTCTCATGATGGAAAGTTTTATGAAAAAAAAGCCTTTATTGAGAAAATAGATAAGTATTTTAAAGAATTTTTAAATTTAAAAGACCTTTTAATGATTATTACAGGAGATCATGCAACCCCTTGCAAATTAAAAGAACATTCATCAGACAATGTTCCCATTTTAATCCATGGCATTAAAAAAGAAATCCCCTTATTAAAAGGAGAAGAGTTTATGGAAATAGTAGACAAAATTATTAAAAATAAATATAATTAAATTATGAAAGTTAAATTATACACAACACCAATCTGCCCTTATTGTTTTACCATTAAAAAGTTTTTTGAAGAAAACAATATTGAATTTGAAGAAATTGACGCTTCAAAGAGCGAAGAAATCCAAAACCTTATCATTGAAAAAACTGGCAAGATGACGGTTCCCGTAGTTAATGTTAATGAAAGCTGGGTTCAAGGATTTAACCGCGAAGAATTAGTAAAATTGTTAAATTTAGATAAATAATTATGGTAAAAAAAATTGCAATCAATGGATTTGGAAGAATCGGAAGAAGCGCTCTTAAAATCATCTTAGATCATTTTCAAGACGACTTAGAAGTTGTTTTAATCAATGATTTAAGCGATGCTCATTCGCTTGCACATCTTTTCAAATACGATTCTGTTTACGGAGTCTACAAAGAAGATGTTAAAACAGAAAACAATCATATTTTAATTGGAAATAAAAGCATTCAAACATTTAAAGAAAAAGACCCTTTAAATCTTCCCTTAAAAGAGTTTGGTGTAGATCTTGTTTTAGAGTGCACAGGTTTTTTTACATTAAAAGAAGATGCAGAAAAGCACATCAAAGCAGGCGCTAAAAAAGTAATCATCTCTGCCCCTGCAAAATCAGAAACCATCCCTTCCTATATCCTAGGAGTAAACGAAAAAGAATACAAAGGAGAAGTCATTATTGATATGGGTTCTTGCACAACAAATTGCTTAGCACCTATTGTTAAAATCCTAGAAAATGAATTTCAAATCAATAAGGGGTTTATGACAACCATTCACTCCTATACCTTAAACCAAAACTTATTAGATGGAATGAATAAAGATTTAAGAAGAGCAAGGGCAGCTGCTTTAAACATTGTCCCCACATCAACTGGTGCTGCCAAAGCCATCACTAAAGTTATTCCAAATGTTAAATTAGATGGGATTGCCATCAGAGTTCCCACACCTACTGTTTCTGTTATTGATTTAGTTTGTGAGCTTAAAAACAAAGTCACTAAAGAAGAGCTAAACGCAATCTTTGAAAAATATTCAGAAAACCAAATGAAAGGAATCCTTTTCATAGAAAAAAAGCCTTTAGTTTCCTCTGATTTTATTAAAAATACACATTCCTCTATCATCGACAGCCAAATGACAAAAGCCAATGAAAACCTTGTCCAGATTTTATCTTGGTATGACAATGAATGGGCTTATGCTTTTAGGCTAGCTGAACTTGCTAAATTAATATGATTGCACTTTTAATAACGATTATCGGCCTTTGCCTTTTTGAAATTGTTTGCGGTATTGATAATGCCGTTATCAATGCCAATATTTTAAAAACCGTTCAAAAAAAACAAAGAAAGTTTTTCCTAACTTGGGGCCTTTTCATTGCAGTTTTTATTGTTAGAGGAGTTTTTCCTTTTTTGATTGTATGGCTTGCTAACTCTTCGCTGAATCTTCAAGAAGTTTTTACAGCCTTTTTTACAGATAATGAAGTCGTCATAAGTTCTTTTCAAAAATCCAAACCAATGCTTCTTTTAGCAGGGGGTTCTTATCTTTTTTTAATCTTCCTCTCTTGGTTTTTCTTAGAAGAAAAGAAGTATGCTTTAAGAATAGAAAGATTTGTTTACAAATACAATGTTTGGTTTTATGCCTGGGCTTCTTTATTCACAACAACCATTGTTTTTTTCTCTATTAAAACAGATCCCATTCTTGCATTAGGAGCAACCATCGGAATTTCCTTTTTCTTCTTAGTAGATGGATTTAAACAAAATGCAGAAAAAGTTGAAAGAGAACTCATCTCTAAAAAAACAAAACTCAGCAATTGGAGTAAAATCTTTTATTTAGAAGTTTTAGATGCATCATTTTCCATTGATGGAGTCATTGGTGCTTTTGCTTTTACAACAGCCGTTCCTCTTATCTTAATTGGAAATGGATTAGGTGCAGTTATTGTAAGAAAGTTCACCATGAAAGCAATGCGAAGAATAGCAAAATATACATTACTTAAAAATGGAGCTATGTATTCCATTGGCTTTTTAGGACTGATCATGCTCTTTGAATCCTTTGGACTAGCTGTCCCATTCTTTTTAGCCCCCGCAGTAACTTTCTTAATGTTTAGTATCTTTTTGTTCTTATCAAAGAAAAGGTTAATTAAGAAAGGAACTTGTAGTAATTAGTTTTGTTTATTACTTCAAAATCTGAATTCTTGTATTCTTCTAAAAACTCTTTTGGAGCTTCCAAACTATTAGACTTCTTCCACTTCATTTCAAAAGCAGATAATTTTCCTCCTTTTTCTTCTACAAAATCTATTTCCTTTTGAGTGTAAGTCCTCCAAAAATAGTAGTTAGCATAAACATTATTATAGCTATTCCTTTTAGTTCTTTCCATTATGCAAAAGTTTTCCCAAAGCAAACCAATGTCATCTCTAAACTCTAGTCCATTATAATTCTGAATCAGACTATTTCTAATCCCTAAATCATAAAAATATATTTTAAATGATTTTGAGATTTCTTTTCTCAAATTTCTACTAAAAGCATTCAGCCTATAAATAATAAAGCATTTTTCAAGCAAATCAATATACTTTTCTATTGTTTTAGCATCAATCTCTAAACTTTTAGAAAGCTCATTATAGCTAACCTCAGAGCCAACTTGAAAAGCAAGCAAGCTTAGTAATTCCGCCAAAGCTTTCGGTTTTCTTAACCCCTCATAGTTTAATATGTCCTTAAAAAGATAGTTTGATGTAATTTGATCCATTTTTTGCATGGCCTCTTCTTTGTTTAATAAAAAAACCTCTGGATACAAACCAAGTGTCAGTATTTTTTCCATTTTTGACTCCACATCAAATAAATCCTTTGCCTCCTTCAATTCTTGAATTGATAAAGGGTATAATTTAAATTCAAGTGCTCTCCCAGTCAAGGGTTCATTTATTTTATTAGCTAAATCAAACGAAGACGACCCCGTCGCTATAATCTGCATTTCAGGATAAGTATCTATTAAGACTTTTAAAATGAGCCCTATATTCTCTATACTCTGTGCCTCATCTAAAACAATTAATTCTGCATCTCCTAAAAAGAATTTTAGCTTTTCAGGTTCAGGGTCTTTCAATTGGCTTCTAATAGATAAAATCTCACAATTCAGGTATTTGCTCTTCTTGTTACTATTCTCAATTATTTGTTTAACAAGCGTTGTTTTACCAACTTGTCTTGCTCCGTAAATAATAATAATATTTCCTTTGAACAAAGCTTTTTCAATGTTTTTTTGTAATTGTCTATTTATCATTCTGTGTAATTTATGGATTATAATCCTTTTATTACACGGAATTTAAGGAATGTAAAGAAACATTTCCTCAGTTGACAAAGTATTTCTAAAATGTTATTCTTTACTAAGATAAATAATTAGCTAAATAAAAGAATATGAAACACAAACTTTTCGTCTTCCTTGCAGGTCTTTTCATGCTTGGAACTTTTTGCATTGCAAATGTAAATGCCACGCCAAACAGCGTAAGCAACACTCAGGTTAATTCCTGCTCTTTGCAAAACCTATCCGCTTGCAGTAAAGAGGATTTAATAAAGCTTTTAATCCAACTCATCTTGCAAGTATTAAATAGTGATCAAGGCATCGCTTTGCCTGATCTTAAAGTAGACGACATTGATTATGCTTTGTCCACATACGATTTAAACAAAAACTATATCGGTGTCCGCTATTGTAACCTTGGAACTGCAAAACTCAATCAAGATTTAGAAGTCAAATTAACTAATTTAAAAACAGGACAAAGCGCTACTACCCTTGGAAGTTTTCCCGAAGCAGGAAAATGCTCCAGCGTAGGCTTTTTGTCAACCTTGATCGGCTTAAAGCCTGATGAGTTTGCCGAAGTCAGTGCTCAAGTAGACTTTAATAACAAAGTGAAAGAGTCGAACAAAGCCAATAACACACTGAATAAAAGCATTGGAATACAGCAAGGAAAAAGACCAGCCCCTTGTGGAAACATCGGAGACTTTAACATAGACAGATACATTACAGAAAAAGACGCAGAGGAAATCGCAAATTACCTAGTAGGAAACATTCCATATCTTGATGAGGAGCAAGCAGATGTTAATAATGATGGTAAAATTGACGCTGGAGACATTCTCCACATTAAACAATACATCGCAGGAGAAATCTCAACATTTAATGCTTGTAGCAGAGTAGAAATTCCAAAAGCCCCTAAAATTACAATCACTTCTCCAAAACAAGGAGACACATTGATTGCAGGAGAGACTTACACTATCAAATGGGAAGGGGAAAACCTCAAAGGAGATGAATACGGCGTAGATGCTTCCCCAGTAAACATTAGAGAGACAAGCTGTTACAATTTAGCTGTTTTACCAATTTCCCAAACTTCCTATGATTGGACAGTCCCTGAAAGTTATGCGGGCACTTCAGTTAATATCAAAGTTGTCAGTTTCGCCTATAACCATCAAGAAGTAATCGGCAATATCGGAGATGTCAAGGTGAACATTGTCGGCTCAACACCAAAAGACTACAGCAAGTTTGGTGCCACCGAAGTTGAAGAAGACAACCTTCCATACTTCATCACATTTTGGGCAGAAGCCTATTGCCCCGGCACAGGAGTCTTTGAATACAATGTTCCCCAAGGTTACGAACTCGTCTCTTGCAAAACAGAAGGAATCGGAATTCATGGAGGATGTGTTAATTGTGCTATGTCCAGAATTAAGCTCAGAGCAAAAACTGGCATTCAAGGAAGAATCATTGCCCCTACAGCGAATGACAAACTCTGCAAAGGAGAAAACTTTACCATCAGATGGCAAGGAGAAAAAGAAACCTATTACCACTTAATGATTGCTTCCGAAAGCACAGAAGAAGTGTGGACTCTTGTCAGTCACACAAAAACAGATTCACAGGGCATCGGTCAATTCAATTGGGTCATTGGAAAACATTGCAACAACAAAATTGATTTAAAGGGCGACACCTTCAAGCTCTACATCGATGAAATCTCTTCCAGTACAGGCTTAGCCACTAAAAGAGTATACGCCAATGATTTCATTACCCTCTCTGATTGCAAAAAAGAAACCCCAGAAATCAACATCACATTCCCTAAAGAAAACGACACATTGACCGCAGGCAAAACTTATACGATAACATGGGAATCTAAAAACCTTACAGGAAGCAAAATCTACCTCTATGGCAACAATAACTCCTTAATAGCAACTTTGCCGATTACAGCCACTTCATACACATGGACTGTTCCAGAAAGCTATGCTAATGCTGACATTGGTGTAATTTGGGTTAATAGTGAGAAAAATGGAAGCTGGGAAAAAGCAGTTCATGTAATTTTTGAAGTTGACAAGCCAGCCCCTAAAAAGAATTATAGTAAATTTGGTGCCACCGAAGTTGAAGAAGACCATCTTCCAGAATCCATTACTTTCTGGGCACAAGCTTTTTGTCCAGATAAATACACAAACTATGTTTACCAAGTTCCAGAAGGATATGAATTAGTTTCTTGTGAAATGGACGGAGTGGGAACACATGGAGGATGTTCCTATTGTGCTATGGCTAAAATTAAACTGAAAGCAAAAACTACCATTATCAATAAAGAGATTACCTCTCCCAAAGCTCACTCAAGTTTTTGCACTGGAGACACTTTAAACATAGAATGGCAAGGAGAAAAAAACACAGTATACAATGTATTTTTAGAAACAGCAAATAGTCCTGAGAGTAGTCCGTTTACAAGCAATGTAAAAACAGACGCAAATGGCAAAGCAAGTTATCAATGGGAAATTAGTGCAAACTTTATTGGCAAATACAATATTTCTATTACCTCCCCGCAAGATGATGTGGTCATGGTTGTTTCTGATATTACAATTTCTGATTGCGATGAAGACAATATCGTTTGTCCCGCTGTTTATGAACCCGTGTGTGGAGTTGATGGAAAAACATATTCAAATGAATGTGAATCAGTAAAAGCAAAAATAGAGGTTGCTTATCAAGGAGAATGTGTTTTAAGCAATGTGTCAAGGCCAATTCCTTGCGGAAACTATGGAGATATTGATAAAGATGGAAAAATTACAAATAAAGATCTTCTTATGGCGTATGAAATTATGGATGACGCTAACATAGACTTATCAAGATTTGATACAGATGGTAATGGCTTTGCAGGCTTTAATGATATTCTTAAAATACATGAATATTTAAAAGGAGACATAAACACCTTTCCTGCATGCTCTAATATAGAAAGTGATGATGTTACAGGAAGCGTGAAAGAAAAAGGAAATCCTTTCCAAGCAATCAAAGACTTTATTAATAGCATTTTTAAGTAAGTAGCATTGTTTTACAATTCCCTTGTTTTTATGTATAATAATTATAGGTCAAGTAAAATAATAAATAATAATTAAAAATTATGATAAACGAAGTTACAACATCAACCTCTCAGGCTTTTTCTCAAGCATGGGCAGGGGTTATCAATTTTTTGCCTAATTTTATAGCGGCCATCATTATCTTCATTATTGGCTGGTTTATCTCCATTGCAATCGGAAAGATTGTCTCTGAGATTTTAAGAAAGGTAGGATTTAATAACATCTTCAAAAAAACAGGTTGGGAAAATGCTTTTAAAAAAGCAGACATGGAAGTTGATCCATCTCAATTTATAGGAGTGATTACAAAATGGATTTTTGTTGTCATTTTCTTAATGATTGCTTCTGACATTGTTAAATGGACAACGTTTAGTATTCTTTTAGGTCAAATCATTGTTTGGATTCCTAACTTAATTGTGGCGCTCGTGATTTTAGTTGTTGCCATTGTTATTGCAGACATTCTAGAAAAAATAGTAAAAGCAACCGTTGATAGAATTGGTGTTGCTTCTGCAAACTTCTTAGGAGCTTTAACAAAATGGGTGATCTACATCATTGCTATTTTAGCAATCTTGTCTCAATTAAATGTTGCCCCTGCACTTGTTAACTCCATCGTATTTGGTATTGTTGGCACGTTTGTAATTGCCTTTGGTCTTGCCTTTGGATTAGGAGGAAAAGACGAAGCCCAAAGATTACTTAAAATAGCAAGAGAGAAAGTAGAAGGGGGAACAAAAACCAAGAAGAAATAGAATAAAGAAACACACCTAAAAAGGTGTGTTTTTTGTTACAATCAAAAATGATCTTTGGAATAGCTAAAACAAAGTTTGCATTTTTTTAAAACATAAAGTATAATAGAGAAAATTAAAAAGATAATAATAAATAAAACAAAAGAACATGAAATCTACAACAAACCCCTATAATACCACACACACACACACACACACACACAGTCATTTACACTTATTGAACTTCTCGTCGTCATTGTTATCATTGGTATCCTCTCAGGACTAGTCGTCATTGCTACTTCTTCTTTCATAGAGAAGGCGAACTTCGCGAAAGCGCAAGCGTTTTCGTCTACGACACACAAGGAGATGCTGTTTAATTTAATGCACGAGTGGACGTTTGATGACATTACAAGCACTGTTAATCAACCATTAGCGAGTAATTTTTCAATTGAAGACAGCTGGGGAAAAGCTGACTTATATGCAGAAAACGGACCTTTTTTAAGAGATGGTGCTGATTGTGTTTATGGAAAATGTTTAGACTTCATTAATGATTCAATAACTAATCTTAATCGTGTTTATAGAAGCGATTCTGTGGTTTATTCATCTGCTTATACTATTTCTTATTGGGTAAATAAAAGAAGCGCTTGTAGATATAACGGAGGGATTTATACTAATGATAAATGGAGTGGTATAAAAATATTTAATGAAAATGAGGAAAGCTTACTTACACTATTCGAAGGAAGAGAAGAGCTTCGGATCATTCTATGTTTTACAAATTCAACATCTAAAACACTGACAATAAACATGAATAAGGATATTTATAATAATTGGCATTTCATTACTCTTTCGTATAATGATAATACAAAGTATTTAAAAGCCTCCTTAGATGGTAATATTTTTTATAATAATGTTGTAGAACCATCAAAAAACATCAGAACATCTAATAACGCAAGAATCAGTATAGGTAATGCCTCAACTTATTGGACAAAAGGAAAGGTAGACGATTTCAGAATATACAACACAGAGTTATCCTCCGCGAAAATCAAACAAAACTACATCGCCGGCCTAAACTCAATGCTAGCAAACGGAACTCTCTTAAAAGACGAATACAACGAAAGACTGCAATCCTTAGCCATTGATTAGCAAATATCATTGCCCCCACCAAAACAAAATGCTATACTATAACTAGGAGGCAAAAAAATGGTAGAACCTCTGGTAATAGGTTTAGGCATCAATTTTGTTCAACTCGTACTACTCTTTGTTGCAGGTATCTTTGCAGCAATTACCGCTGTTTTTGTGGCTATTGTTTTCCTCATAGGCTACCTTATCTTTGTAGCTTATCTCTATGAGGCTTACTCAAAAGCTGGAGCATTCTATGGAGGAATTCAACTTATCATTATGTCAACTCTTGTTTTTATCATTGTCGGGCTTCTAGGAGGGTTTTCAGCAGTAATGACTTTTGGTCTATTATTTGTTTTGCCCGCCTTATTCGTGTATTTAATTACACTCGCTCCTTTTAAAAATCCCTTAGAAACCCTCTAAGGTTTTTTTATTGACCAAAGTCTAATAATTAGCTATATTATAACTATGAATTCAAAAGAACTAAGAAGTTTGTTTTTAAACTATTTTAAAGAGAATGGACATAAAGTAGTACCCTCTTCTTCTCTTATTCCAGAAGATAACACGGTTCTCTTTACAACAGCAGGCATGCAACAATTTTCCCCCTATGTATCCTCAAAAAAGGATGTTTTAAAGGATTTTCAAAGCAGGCACCTATGTTCCTGCCAAAAATGTTTTAGAACAGGCGACATTGAAGAAATAGGAGACGATACCCATCATACTTTTTTTGAAATGTTAGGAAATTGGTCTATTGGACAAGACGAAGCAGGCTATTTTAAAGAGGGAGCCATTGAATATGCTTTAGATTTTTTAATAAATAAGCTGGGTTTAGAAAAGGAAAAGCTCCACATTACCATTTTTAAAGGAAATGCTCATATTCCAAAAGATGAATCTGCCATTAAAATCTGGAAAAAACATGGAATCAATCATATTTACGAATTTGGAGAGCAAGATAACTTTTGGGGACCAGTTTCAAACGAGGGACCATGCGGACCATGTTCTGAAATACATTATGATAGGGGAAAAGAGTATGGATGTAGTGATTGTGGACCTAATTGTGATTACTGTAAAAGGTTTGTGGAAATTTGGAATCTCGTTTTTATGGAATATTACAAAAAAGCTGATGGCTCTTTTGAAAAACTCAAACAAACTAATATTGATACAGGCATAGGCTTTGAAAGGCTTTTAAGTATTTTAAACAAAAAGAATTCCGCTTATGAAACAGACCTTTTTTTAGATTTAATTAAAGAAATAGAAAAGTATTCCACTTTCAAATATTCTGAAAACAAAGTAGCTTATAGGATCATTGCCGATCATTTAAGAGGTGCTTCTTTTTTAATTGGAGAAAATATCGTTCCTTCAAATAATGACAGAGGCTATATCTTAAGAAGACTTTTAAGAAGAATTATCAGATACGCAAGAATCATTGAATTAGATTTAAATTATGTTGAACCTCTCTTCTTTCTTATTCTAAGCAAATATGGTAGTATATATAAGGAGCTCAATGAAAATAATCTGCTTCATGTTTTTAATGCAGAAAGGCAAAAGTTTGAAAAAAGCTTAGAAAAAGGTTTAAAAGAAATCGAGAAACTAAGCGAAATCAGTCCTAAGCAAGCTTTTTTTCTTTATCAAACATTTGGGTTTCCCATAGAAATGATTAAAGAAGAAGCACAAAAAAAAGGCATTCAAATTAATGAAAAAGGTTTTCAAAAAGAGCTTGAGAAACATCAAGAAATCTCAAGAAAAGGCTTTGAAAAAAAGTTTCAAGGAGGTTCACTAGAAGAAACAAGACTTCACACATTAACTCATTTAATGCACCAAGCATTAAGAGATGTTTTAGGAGACCATGTTCAGCAAATGGGTTCAAGTATAAATAAAGAAAGGTTAAGGTTTGATTTTTCTCATCCTCAAAAATTAACAAAAGAGGAACTTGAAAAAGTGGAAAACCTGGTCAATCAAAGAATTAAAGCAGGATTTGAGGTAGTTAAAGAAGTTAGGCCATTAGAAGAAGCTTTAAAGTCAGGCGC